>CP126531.1:2100000-2192500 GCA_030167125.1 Rhodanobacteraceae bacterium | reverse complement strand
AGGGCATCAAGTGTGAAATTGAGTAGGACGGGGCACGTGAAACCCTGTCTGAACATGGGGGGACCATCCTCCAAGGCTAAATACTACTGACCGACCGATAGCGAACCAGTACCGTGAGGGAAAGGCGAAAAGAACCCCGGAGAGGGGAGTGAAATAGAACCTGAAACCGTATGCGTACAAGCAGTGGAAGCCCGCAAGGGTGACTGCGTACCTTTTGTATAATGGGTCAGCGACTTATTGTCTGTGGCAAGCTTAACCGTATAGGGGAGGCGAAGGGAAACCGAGTCCGAACAGGGCGCATAGTCGCAGGCAGTAGACCCGAAACCGAGTGATCTATCCATGGCCAGGCTGAAGGTGCGGTAACACGCACTGGAGGGCCGAACCCACGCCTGTTGAAAAAGTCGGGGATGAGCTGTGGATAGGAGTGAAAGGCTAATCAAACTCGGAGATAGCTGGTTCTCCTCGAAAGCTATTTAGGTAGCGCCTCGTATGTATCTTCCTGGGGGTAGAGCACTGTTATGGCTAGCGGGTCATCGCGACTTAGCAAACCATTGCAAACTCCGAATACCAGGACAGACTGTACGGGAGACACACGGCGGGTGCTAACGTCCGTCGTGAAAAGGGAAACAACCCAGACCCGCAGCTAAGGTCCCAAAATCATTGCTAAGTGGAAAACGATGTGGAAAGGCATAGACAGCCAGGAGGTTGGCTTAGAAGCAGCCATCCTTTAAAGAAAGCGTAATAGCTCACTGGTCGAGTCGGTCTGCGCGGAAGATTTAACGGGGCTAAGCAATGTACCGAAGCTCGGGGTGCAAATATCCTTCGGGATGTTTGCGCGGTAGAGGAGCGTTCCGTAGGCCTGCGAAGGTGTGTCGAAAGGCATGCTGGAGGTATCGGAAGTGCGAATGCTGACATGAGTAACGATAATGCGGGTGAAAAGCCCGCACGCCGAAAGCCTAAGGTTTCCTTGCGCAACGTTAATCGGCGCAGGGTGAGTCGGCCCCTAAGGCGAGGCAGAAATGCGTAGTCGATGGGAAGCCGGTTAATATTCCGGCACCTCGCTGTAGTGCGATGGGGGGACGGAGAAGGTTAGGTTTACCGGGCGTTGGTTGTCCCGGGGAAAGGAGGTAGGCGGTGATCTTTGGCAAATCCGGGATCACTTACGCCGAGCACCGAGACGAGTCCTCTTTTGGACGAAGTAACCGATACCACGCTTCCAGGAAAAGCCCCTAAGCTTCAGCTGCAGAAGACCGTACCGTAATCCGACACAGGTAGGCAGGGTGAGAATCCCAAGGCGCTTGAGAGAACTCAGGTGAAGGAACTAGGCAAAATAGTACCGTAACTTCGGGAGAAGGTACGCCCCATTGCGTGGTCACGTGCGTGACTGAGCGTGGTGGGGTCGCAGTAACCAGGCCGCTGCAACTGTTTATCAAAAACACAGCACTCTGCAAACACGTAAGTGGACGTATAGGGTGTGACGCCTGCCCGGTGCCGGAAGGTTAATTGATGGGGTCAGCCGCAAGGCGAAGCTCTTGATCGAAGCCCCGGTAAACGGCGGCCGTAACTATAACGGTCCTAAGGTAGCGAAATTCCTTGTCGGGCAAGTTCCGACCTGCACGAATGGCGTAATGATGGCGGCGCTGTCTCCACCTGAGACTCAGTGAAATTGAAATCGCTGTGAAGATGCAGCGTTCCCGTGGCAAGACGGAAAGACCCCGTGAACCTTTACTATAGCTTTACACTGAACGTTGAGTTCGTCTGTGTAGAATAGGTGGGAGGCTTTGAAGTCCAGGCGCTAGCTTGGATGGAGCCATCGTTGAAATACCACCCTGATGTGCTTGACGTTCTAACCTCGACCCGTAATCCGGGTCAGGGACCGTGTATGGTGGGTAGTTTGACTGGGGCGGTCTCCTCCCAAAGCGTAACGGAGGAGCTCGAAGGTACGCTCAGCGCGGTCGGACATCGCGCACTGTGTGCAAAGGCATAAGCGTGCTTGACTGCAAGATCGACGGATCAAGCAGGTACGAAAGTAGGACTTAGTGATCCGGTGGTTCTGTATGGAAGGGCCATCGCTCAACGGATAAAAGGTACTCCGGGGATAACAGGCTGATACCGCCCAAGAGTTCATATCGACGGCGGTGTTTGGCACCTCGATGTCGGCTCATCACATCCTGGGGCTGTAGCCGGTCCCAAGGGTATGGCTGTTCGCCATTTAAAGTGGTACGCGAGCTGGGTTCAGAACGTCGTGAGACAGTTCGGTCCCTATCTGCCATGGGCGTTGGAGATTTGAGGTGGGCTGCTCCTAGTACGAGAGGACCGGAGTGGACGTACCGCTGGTGTTCCGGTTGTCATGCCAATGGCATTGCCGGGTAGCTACGTACGGAAGCGATAACCGCTGAAAGCATCTAAGCGGGAAGCGCGCACCAAGATGAGATCTCCCGGGGCTTCAAGCCCCCTGAAGGACCCTCGAAGACCACGAGGTTGATAGGCGCGGTGTGGAAGTGCAGTAATGCATTGAGCTAACGCGTACTAATGATCCGTGCGGCTTGACCATATAACCCCAAGACGCTTCGCCGCCTCGACGAAACATCGAGGCCCGGACGGAGCCAAGACACAGTCACATCCCGACCCCATGCTGATGACGCGCACCATGCGCGCATCGCACCGATTCCCTGGCGGCCATAGCGGTGTGGTCCCACCCGATCCCATCCCGAACTCGGAAGTGAAACGCACCAGCGCCGATGGTAGTTTGGCATTCGCCATGCAAGAGTAGGACACTGCCAGGGGCTTCAAACGAAAACCCCCGTCGAAAGACGGGGGTTTTTTATTGCCTCTTTGCCGGGCAGGTTCGATCAAGGCACCGCGTACCAGGTGGTGATGATCGAGTCCAATATCGCCGCATTGCTTTCGAAACTCGAGCCCGGACAGGTCGCCAGATAATTGCGGCGGACCTGTGCGGTATCTGGCGCATCGAAATAAGGGTCGAAAACCACCAGCACGCCGAAGAAATAATCGGTGGCGGGCGTACAGTCCGGGCCGCCGCTCGTGCCGGAACCCGAAATGCCGGCCATGCAGGTGTAGACGATGCAGGGATCCACGCTTTGCGCGTGGACCGGGGCCATGGTCATCATCCCCAAAACAGCGAACGCCAGCGTTGCACACAAAACGCGCAGTTTCATGAGTTACCTCCAATGTATGACGGTGTCGTTGCTTGACAATCCATGCTTGTACTGCGCGGCCGAGTATAGCGTCAGGCTTCCGCGCGCGAGCGGTCATTGCGTCCCAAAAAGGAATCCGGCCAGCGAGTGCAATCGCGGATCGCTGAAACCCGCAAGCCGCGCAGGTGCCGCCGCTACCGGCGTCGATCAGATGACGCGACGTACCGCAGCCGCGAATTGCGGGAAGCGTGCGAGGACGGTGCGCCGGATGCCTTCGACATCGAGTCCGGCTTGCGCAAGCAATTGTTCGCGCGATGCGTGTTCGAGGAATGCGTCCGGCAGCCCGAGCTGCGCGATCGGGACTTCGATGCCGTTCGACGCCAGCAACTCGGCCACGCCGGATCCCGCTCCACCCGCGATCGCGTTGTCTTCCAGCGTCACCAGCGCGTCGTGCGTGCGCGCCAGTTCCAGGATCAATGCTTCGTCCAGCGGTTTCACGAAACGCATGTTGACCACGGTCGCGCCGAGTTCCGCGCCGACGGTTTCAGCGGGCGCGAGGGTGCAGCCGAAGGCGAGCAGGGCGATGCCATGTCCGTGTCGGCGGATTTCGGCCTTGCCGATCGGCAAATCCGCCAAGCCTGGCTCGATGGCGACGCCCGGACCGCCGCCGCGCGGATAGCGGACGGCGGCGGGACCGTCATGGCAGAAGCCGGTCGTCAGCAAGCGCCGGCATTCGTTTTCATCGGCGGGCGCCATCACCAGCATGTTCGGGATGCAGCGCAGGTACGAAAGATCGAAGCTGCCCGCGTGCGTCGGGCCATCCGGTCCCACCACGCCCGCGCGGTCGATCGCGAAGGTGACATCGAGATTCTGTAGCGCGACGTCGTGGATCAACTGGTCGTACGCGCGCTGCAGGAAGGTCGAATAGATGGCAACGACGGGCTTCATGCCTTCGCACGCAAGGCCGGCCGCCAACGTCACCGCATGCTGCTCGGCGATCGCGACGTCGAAATAGCGCTCGGGGAATTCCTGCGAGAAGCGCACCATCCCGGAGCCCTCGCGCATCGCCGGCGTGATTGCAATCAGCCGCGGATCGGCCGCGGCCATGTCGCACAACCAGTCGCCGAACACTTCGCTGTAGGTCGCGGCTTTCGTCGCGGCCTGCGCAACACCGTGTGCGGGATCGAACTTGCCCACCGCGTGGTACTCGATCTGCGCGCGTTCGGCCGGCGCGTAACCCTTGCCCTTGGTGGTGACGACGTGCAGCAGCTGCGGGCCGCGCTTGTCCTTCACCGCGCGCAACGCCGCCAGCAATTGCGGCAAGTCATGGCCGTTCACCGGCCCCGAATACGCGAAACCCAATTCCTCGAACAAGGCTTCGGGATGCGGCCCCGATTCGCCGGCCTCGCCCGCGCGCAGCCGCGACAGCGTGCGGTCTAGCCCGCCCACGTTCTCGCTGATCGACATGCCGTTGTCGTTCAACACCACCAGCATGTCGGGCGCGACGCCGCCCGCGTGGTTCAGCGCCTCGTAGGCCATGCCGCCGGTGATCGCGCCATCGCCGATCACCGCGACCACCTTGCGATGGTCACCGAGACGTTGCAGCGCGATCGCCATGCCGAGCGCTGCAGAGATCGACGTGGATGCATGGCCGACGCCGAAGGTGTCGTACCCGCTTTCGGCGCGGCGCAGGAACGGCGCGAGACCGTCCTTCTTCTTGATCGTCGTGATCGCATCGCGCCGGCCGGTCAGGATCTTGTGCGGATAACCCTGGTGACCGACATCCCATACGATGCGATCGCGCGGCGTGTCGTACAAATAATGCAGCGCGATGGTGAGTTCGACCACGCCCAGGCCCGCGCCGAAGTGGCCGCCGACACTGGCCACCGATTCGATCAAATAGGCGCGCAATTCATCGGCGACGCGCAGCAACTCGGCTTCCGGAATGCGCTTCAAATCATCCGGTGAATCGATGCGGGCGAGCAGGGGATAGCGAATGGCGTCGATCATCCGCGCATTGTCGCGCAGCACGAAAGTTCACGCTCGCGCGGCGCCACCTACGACGCCTTCGCCTTGTCGCCCGCCTGTGCGCGCCCGCCGAATCGCCGCAGGGTTTGCCGGAACCGGATCTGCCGCGTCGCATCGCGCATCTCGTGGATCCGCCGGCTGTTCGCCGCCATCACGTCGCTGCGGGTGAGGATGCCGACCATGTGTGTCGGGTTGTCGCGCGAGACCACGATCAGGCGGCCGACATTCTCGGCGACCATCAAATCGGCGGCGTCGCGCAGCGTGTGGTCCTCGAACACCACGATCGGGCCGCGCTTCAGCATGTCGCCGATGCGCGTCAAGCCCGGCTTGTCCGGATCGAGCAGGTCGCGGCGCGTGATTACGCCGCGCACGCGGCCGGCGTCGTCGATCACCGGATAGCCCTGGTGCTGCGCGCGCACGCGGCCCGAGTTCATCCACTTGCGCACTTCGCCCAGTTCGTCGGACGTCTTCAGCGAACGCACATCGCGGGTGCAGGCTTTTCCGACCTGCACCTGTTCCAGGAAATCGGCCGAATATTCGCTTGGCACGCGCACGCCGCGGCGCGCGATCTTCTCGGTCATGATCGTGTTGCGCATCATCAGTGCCGAGATCAGATACGCCGCGGTGCAGCCGCCCAGCAGCGGCAGCAGCCCCGCGGGCTGGCGGGTGGTCTCGAACGCGAACACGATCGACGTGAGCAGCGCGCGCGACGAACCCGCGAACATCGCGGCCATGCCGACCAGTGCCGCGATGCGCAGGTCGATACCGAGTCCCGGCCACGCATGTGCGAAGCCGAATGCGATCAGCGCACCCAGCGCGCCGCCGATCATGAACAGCGGCGCCAGCGTGCCGCCGGACGTGCCGCTGCCCAGCGCGATCACCCACGAGATGAATTTCAAAATGCACAGCGATAGCAGCACCTTCAGCCCGAAACTGCCCTGCACCAGCCCGTCGATGTTGTCGTAGCCGACGCCCAGCGTGTGTGGCGCGAGGTAGCCGATCAGGCCGGCGGCAAGCCCGCCAATGGCCGGCCACCACATCCAGTGCACCGGCAGTTTTTCGAACAGATCCTCGACGCCGTACACGGCCTTGGTGACCCACACGCTGGCGTAACCGACCAGCGCGCCCAGCACGATGTAGCTCGCAAGCGCCCAGCCGTCCGGTTCCGTCACCACTGGCATCGCGAACACCGCGCCGGGTCCGAACGTCGCGTAGCGCACGCCGGTCGCGGTGACGCAGGCGAGTGCCACCGGAATCAGCGAACTCGAGCGCAGTTCGAACAGCAGCAGTTCGATCGCCATTACCACCGACGCGACCGGCGCGCCGAACACCGCCGCCATGCCGGCCGCCGCGCCCGCCGCCAGCAGCACCTTGCGTTCCTGCGCGGTGACGGAGAGGAACTGGCCGATCAGCGAACCCAGCGCGCCGCCGGTCGAAATGATCGGACCCTCGGCGCCGAACGGACCGCCGGTGCCGATCGCGAACGCGCTCGACAACGGCTTCAGCCAGGTGACGCGCGCGGGAATGTTGGATTCGTGTTCCAGGATGCGCTCCATCGCTTCCGGAATGCCGTGGCCCTGGATCGCGCGCGAACCCCAGCGCGCCATGATGCCGGCCAGTAGCCCGCCGATCGCGGGAATCACGATCACCCAAAGCCCAAGGTGATTGTGCGCGGGCGACAGCACGCCGGTGTGTTTGGGCGCGAGCGGGCCGATCACGTCCGACACGCGGCCGTAGAAAAAGATGTCCGTGAACAGATTGATCAGCAGCAGCAGGATCTGCGCGACGCCCGCCGCGACCGCGCCCAGCACGATCGCCATCGCGCTGATCAACACCACGCGCTTCGACACCAGCGTGGATTCGCGCGGCATCGCCGCGGCGTCCAGCGATGCGCCCAGCGCGGGCGCGACCGGCAACGCATCGGTGCTGCCGGTAGTGCGGACGCTGGCGTGATCGGCGTTCGCGCGCGTTTCGTCGGCGCGCGCCGTGGGCGTGTCTTGTTGGGTCATGGGATGCGAGGGCAACGGCTGCTGCAGCGCATCATAGCGGGCGCATTGTTTTCGCCCAAGCGCGACGAGGTGATCGGCTGCCCGTTTTCATCGGCGGCGAAACGGGATACTCAAGCCGCCGGACGCCGATCCCGCGGCAGGTGATGCACCAGGAATTCCATCTGGTCCGCGAGGATGTTGCGGTTCGACAGGATCAGGTGTTCCACCCAGCTCGGCTTGTAGGGCACGGCCAGCAACGGCATCGCGGCCTGCTGCGGCGAGTGCCCGCCCTTCTTCAAATTGCAGGCGAGGCACGCCGAGACCACGTTCTCCCAGGTGTCGTGGCCGCCGCGCGAAAGAGGCATCACGTGGTCGCGGGTCAGCTCGCCGCGGGTGCAGCGGCGCCCGCAATACATGCAGAGGTAGCGGTCGCGCGCGAACAACGCGGCGTTGCTGAGTGCGGGCGAGGGATCGACGGCGCTGCTGTGGCAATGCCCGCGGCTCGCCACGATCGGGTGCAGTTGCAGGATGCTCTGGTCGCCGGAGTCGCGGCGGTAGCCGCCGTGCAGCGTGAGGCAGGGTTCACCCAGCGTCCACGCCACAGCTTCGCGCACGTACAGGCAGGCCGCGTCCTGCCAGCTGATCCAGTCGAGGATGCGCCCGCCCGCGTCGAGCGACAGCACGCGCGTGGTGTGCAGATCCGCGACCGTGCAGGCCGGATGTTCGACGGAGCGGTGTTCGATGGAGCTGGCTGTGTGCGAGTCCATGGCCTGCGCAGCATAGAACAAATCCGCGGAAGGGCGTTAGCACGCGCCTCGCGCGCCCGGTCCGGTCATTGGCCGATCCTCCGGCATCGCGTTATGCTTGCCGGACCGAAAGTTCGCGGCGCCGGACCTGGAAGGGGTTGACTGGCATGGCTGACGTTTTCGTTTCCTATGCCCGTGCCGACAAGGCGCGCGTCGCGCCGCTGGTCGCCGCAATCGAGGCCAAGGGCTGGTCGGTCTGGTGGGACCCGGAAATCACGCCCGGCCAGGAATTCGACGACCAGATCGACGCCGAGATCGATGCCGCCAAGGCGGTGCTGGTGATCTGGACGCCGACCTCGGTCGCGTCGCGCTGGGTGCGCGGCGAGGCGCGCGAAGCGGCCGAGCGCGGCATCCTGGTTCCGGTGCGGTTCGAGCAGGCGCGCCTGCCGATGGACGTGCGCGCCATACACACCACCGATCTCGACGAATGGGACGAAGATCCGGCCAGCGCGCAGGCGCAGGAATTCCTGCGCGCACTGGCCGCGATGATCGCGCGCTCGCAGGCCGCACATGCGGCGAACGCGCCGGCTGCTTCGCCCTCTGCCGGCGACACCAAGCGTTTCTCGGTCTGCGTGCTGCCGTTCGTCAACATGAGCGGCGATTCCGAGCAGGAATATTTCAGCGACGGCATCACCGAGGACATCATCACCGACCTGAGCAAGGTGTCGGCGCTGGCCGTCGCCTCCAGCAACAGCGCCTTCATGTACAAGGACAAACATGTCGACATCCAGAAGGTCGTGCGCGACCTCAAGGTCACACATGTCCTCGAAGGCAGCGTGCGCAAGGCCGGCGGAAGGATCCGGATCAACGCGCAATTGATCGACGGCGCCAGCAACAACCACGTCTGGGCCGAACGCTACGACCGCGACGCCAGCGACATCTTCGCGATCCAGGACGAAATCTCGCAGGCCATCGTGAAGGCGCTGCGCCTGCGCCTGCTGCCGGAAGAAAAGAAAGCCATCGAACGGCGCGGCACCAACAGCGCCGAGGCGCACGACCTTTATTTGATGGCGCGCCAGATCTACGTGATCAATCAGGAAAACGATGAGCACTCCGCGCGGGCCATCGTCCGCATGTGCATGCGCGCCACGGCAATCGACCCGAACTATGCCCAAGCCTGGGCGATGATGGCGATGGCCTACCGGGCCTTGCGCGGCTTGGGCGTGGAAGCGGACGACGGCATGGCTGCAGCGGAGCGGGCGCTCTCGTTGAATCCGGACTTGGCCGAGGCGCATGCCGTGAAAGGCTACATCCTCATGGCGAGCGGTGACACCGATGCAGCCGCTGCTGAAGCCGCCATCGCGCGGAAGCTGGATCCGGAGTCCTATGAGGCCAATCGCACCGCCGGGCGCTTGAATTACCAACTGCATCGCTACGAAGAAGCCATCCGGCTATTCGAGAAAGCGGTCAGCCTGATGGAAGCCGACCTCAACTCGGCGATGATGTTGATCAGTTGTCATAACGCATTGGGAAATGCCGCGGCCAGGCGCCAAGCCGCCGAGTTCGCGTTCAAGCGAGCCGAAGCCATCCTTGCCCGCGACCAGAACAATTCCGGGGTCCTGGCGTACAGCGCCTACGCCCTGGCGGCGGCGGACGAGGGTGATCGCGCCAAGTCACGCATGAACCGCGCGCTGTTGATCGACCCGGACAATTGGAACATGCGCTACAACTTCGCGTGTGCCCTGAGCGTGTATCTGAAAGACAAGGACGCCGCGCTTGCGATGCTCGAATCCATTTACGCGACGATCACCGACGCCTTTTTTCCCTACGCCAAGGCCGATCCGGATTTCGAATTCCTGCACGACGATCCGCGCTACCAGGCCATGGTTGCCGCCGCCGAAGCACGCCTCGCGGTGGCGAAGCCGGCTTCATCGTCACCGGAGGTCGCATGATCGGCTGTCGCGCGACGCGTTTTCGATCATCCGCCGCGCGGTCCCGCGGCGACGGGGACCGGCGTCGTGGCTGACGTTTTCATTTCCTACGCCCGCGCCGACAAGGCGCGCGTCGCGCCGCTGGTCGCCGCGATCGAAGCCAGGGGCTGGTCGGTGTGGTGGGATCCGGAGATCAGCCCCGGCCGCGAGTTCGACGACGAGATCGACACCGAGCTGCAGGCGGCCAAAGCCGTGCTGGTGGTGTGGACGCCGACCTCCGTGGTGTCGCGCTGGGTGCGCGGTGAAGCGCGCGATGCCGCCGAGCGCGGCATCCTGGTGCCGGTGCGCTTCGACCAGGCACGGCTGCCGATCGACGTGCGCGCGATCCACACCACCGATCTCGATGACTGGCACGAAGACGCGTCCACGCCATGTGTGCAGGAGTGCCTGCACGCGTTGGCCGCGATGATCGCGCGCACCGAAACGGTGCAGCCTGCGAAAGCGGCGGAGGTCGCGGCGCAGGCGCCCGCGAAGGAGTCCGCCCGCTTCTCGATTTGCGTGCTGCCGTTCGTCAACATGAGCGGCGATCCCGAGCAGGAATATTTCAGCGACGGCATTACCGAGGACATCATCACCGACTTGAGCAAGGTGTCGGCGCTGGAAGTCGTCTCGCGCAACGGCTCGTTCCTGTACAAGGGCAAGCAGGTCGACGTGCCGAAGGTCGCGCGCGAGCTGAAGGTCTCGCACGTGCTGGAAGGCAGCGTGCGCCGGGCCGGCGGACGCGTGCGGATCAGCGCGCAATTGATCGACGGCGCCAGCAACCGCCACCTGTGGGCCGAACGTTACGACCGCGACGCCAGCGACATCTTCGAACTGCAGGACGAAATTTCCCACGCGATCGTCAAGGCACTGAAGCTGCGGCTGCTGCCGGAAGAAAAGAAAGCCATCGAACGGCGCGGCACCGAGAGCGTCGAGGCGCACGACCTCTATTTGATGGCGCGGCAGATTTACGTGACCAGCCAGGAAGACATGCGTTCCGCGCAGGCGATCGTTCGCCTGTGCACGCGCGCCACCGAGATCGATCCGGATTACGCCCAGGCGTGGGCGCTGATGGCGATGGGTTACCGCAGCCAGCGCGAGCTGGGTGCGCAGTCGAGCGATGGCATGGAGGCCGCCGAGCGCGCGCTGGCGCTGGATGCCGGCATGGCCGAGGCGCACGCCGTCAAGGCTTACATCCTGCTGATGAAAAGCGACACGGAGGCCGCGGCTTCCGAAGCCGCGATTGCACTGAAGCTGGATCCTGATTCCTACGAAGCCGTTCGCGCCGGTGGCCGCCTGAATTACCAGTTGCACCGCTACGAAGATGCCATCCGCTTGTATGAGAAGGCCGTCGGACTCATGGAAGGGGATCTCAATTCCGCCGGCATGCTGATCAGCTGCTACACCGTGCTGGGCAACACCGCCGGCGTGCGTGGAGCCGCCGACTTTGCGCTCAAGCGCGCCGAATCGATCCTTGCGCGCGACCAGAACAATTCGAGCGCGGTGGTCTACAGCGCGTATGCCTTGGCGGCCCTGGGCGAGGCCGAACGCGCCAAGACCCGGATGAATCGTGCACTGGTTGTCGATCCCGAAAACTGGGACATGCGGTACAACTTCGGTTGTGCATTGAACGGCCATCTCCGGGACGGGCAGGCGGCCCTCGACATGCTCGGCCCGCTTTTCGCCACGATCACGGAACCGCTCCTGCGATACCTGAAAGCCGATCCCGATCTGGAATCGCTGCACGACGATCCACGCTATCAATCCATGGTCGCCGCCGCCGAAGCACGTCTCGCCGCCGCGAAGGCAGCAGCCCCGGAAAGCAAGCAGCCCGCGCAGGAGCGCGCCGGCGCGTAGCGCCGTCTTTTTCCTTTGCGCGCGACACCTCTGCTACATCTTCCCAGCTTCCAGCGGCCGTTGCCGATGCATCACCGCCCACTCGACGTGCTCGGCCAGCGAAGCCTCGCCCAGCGCGCGCAGGATTTCGCGCTGCTCGTCGGCGTCCTTGGCGTTGTCCAGCGCGGTGCGCGCGTTGCCGAACACGCGCTCCATGAAACGGTACTGGCGGATCAGTTCGCGATCGGCCTTGCGGAACGAATACGCCTCGCGCACCGCGGCGAAGATCGAGAACACCGCCATCACCACGATCAGGTCGTTCTTGGCGTCGTTCGACAGGGTGTGCACCAGCACCG
This sequence comes from Rhodanobacteraceae bacterium, assembly GCA_030167125.1. Lineage (NCBI taxonomy): Bacteria > Pseudomonadati > Pseudomonadota > Gammaproteobacteria > Lysobacterales > Rhodanobacteraceae > Rhodanobacteraceae bacterium. The sequence goes on along the minus strand of CP126531.1, from coordinate 2,180,418 downwards.
CCAGCAGCACGCTGATGAAAATGCCCGCCAGCAGGCACATCGCGCCGATCGCCTCGTTGACGCGATGGCTGCGCTCGCGCTGCTCGGTACGGACACGGTAATAGCCGAGCTCGCCATGCGTGGCATCGCCGACCCATTCCTCGATCACGCCGCGCAACGCCGCCGCGTCCCGGCGCTCCGGCCACGCGTGGCCAAACAATCCGGCGCTGCGCATCACGTTGCGCACCCAGCCCAGTTCGATGTCCTGCTTCTGCATCAGGCTGTCGCGGGCGAATTCGGGATCGCCGGTCAGCGAAATGCCGGCGCGCCGCCAGTAGCACTGCACGCGCAACCCTTCGGCCAGCGCGCGGTAGTCGAGATACTTGCGATGCCAGCCGCGCCGCCGCGCGATCGCGCTCACCACCATCCCGGTCGCGAACAGGAACAGGAACACGAACAGCATTTCGTCCTGCTCGGGAAGATTGTCGTACATCGTGAACGCCACGCCCATCACGAACGCAACCAGGTAGATCACGCGCATCGCCAGCAGCACGCGTTTCTGGAAATGGATCGCCAGCCAGTCGGCCGTGCGGAACAGCGCGGCAGGCGAGGGTTGCGCGAACACGCCGTCGTTCGCCGCGACGGTTCCGTCATCGATGCCGGTGCCGCGCGCCTCGATTTCTTCGCCGTATTTCGCCGCGTCGACGTCGAAGGCATCGGTATGCGCGAACACCGTCCGGAAGGCCTGCGGCATCGGCGTATCGGGCGCGGACGCTTCGTCGAGGCTGCGCCAGACCACCTGGCCCGGCCGCAGCGGCGCGATCGGCGCGCCATCCGGCATGTCGCGCGAGCACACCAGATGGCACAGCAGGCGTTCGTCGCCGCCACCGTAAAGGCTCGGCCGCTGGTCGCGCCTGCGCTCGATGCCGCCCGGCGGCGTGCCGGTCAGGAAATAGTCCACGATCTGCGCGGTGCCGCCCAGCCGATGCGAAGGCTTGCCGTCCCAGATCGCGAGCAACAGATGGCAATGACGCGCCACGAACATCCCGACGTGCGCGTACTGGCGATTGCGCTGGTCGCCCGGTTCCGAAACCTCGGCGTGCGTGTGGCCCGTCAGCAGCGGCAATTCGATCAGGCGCGCCCGCGCGCACAACGCTTCGAACCGGGCGCGCGCCGCGGCGTCGGTGAAATCCTGCGCGTACAGTTCGCGCGCGAACGGCAGCGGCGCGACGAGCTGCGCGCCGAGCTCCAGGCCTTCCTCCGCCACCAGCTGGTCGCCGCCCTCGGCGAGCGGCGACAGGATCGCCAGCGGCGCGTGCGGGAAGTCTTCACGCAGCTGCCGGAGCAGGTGCCGGACGCGCTCCCGCAGCGTTTCGGTTTCGCGCGGATCGATGTTGCGATGGCTGGTGACGCCGATGACCAGCGGAGCGAGTGCGGTTTGCAAGGGTGCGGCCGGCATCCGTGGGCCGGCGCTCGCTGTCGCCGTTTCATCTTCGGCATGGGTGGGCAACGCGCCATTGACGAAGCGTCCGGATCCGGCATGCACTTCGCTGTTCATGGCCGTTGGTCTTCCTGATTCACCCAATCGCTTGCGCATCGGGTGCGCGGCATCAACGATTCTTGATGGACGGATTCGGACTGCTGGAAGTGCCCGCGGCGAACGTCAAGGGCACGCCGAATATCCTGTTGTCGGGAAAGCGCGCGAACAGCTGATAGTACCAATGGCCTTTGCTCTCGCCATTGCAATGCCGGTTCGAGATGCTCACTTTCCGGTTTCCCTCGCTCCGCAGCAGGTTGCGAAAGATGCTTCCGCTGGGCGTTCGCACCAGCCACGAAAAGCCGGGATTGGCGGCATCGTCGAGCGCGCAGAACTCCCCCAGCGCGGCGTTGCCCGTGAGTGTCCAGGTAATGGCGTGCACGCGGGTGGGGTCCTGGAGCTTGTCGAAGGCGAGGTGATGGGCGCCATTGTTGATGATCAACGTGTTCAGGTCGTCGTGGTAGCCGAGTGCATAGGCCAGCGTGACGGGAAGCTCGATGTTTTGCTCGTTGCTCATGCTTTTGTCTCCGGTTGGAAGGGATCCATGTGCTGGTTGGTGCCACGATGCTCCTCGCTACCTTGTTGCATCCGGATCGTGCTGGCCGCGGCCGGCGAGCTGCAGCTTCTGCTGGAACGGGGTGTTGACCGGATAGGCAATGCGTCCGCGTTGCAGCGTGGCCAGCAACGCGGCGTCGCGATAACCGGACTTCCACAATTGCCGGATCACGGGTTGCGCGTCGGGCTTGCGGTTCGATTCGAGCAGGGCTTCGACTTCGAGTGCCAGCAGGCGCGGGTCGTCGCGCCCGCTGTGTTGCCGCTGCACGGCGTCGATGACCTGATCGCGCAACCGGGTTGCGGTATCCGGCTCGCCGCCGGTCCGGGCCAGCAGCAGCTGCGCTTCCAGCTTGGCCAGCAGCAATCCGCGATCATCGGGCTGCTTTGCGAGCAGCGGTTCCAGTGTGCGCAGCGCGGTCTGTACCTGGTTGCGCGCCGGGCCGACCTGGCTCGCGGCGAAGGATTCGGCGGCCTGCTCCAGCTGCGCCGAGGCCAAGTCGCTCTGGAAGTAGCCGTTGGTCGGATCCTGGCGGGCCAGTCTGGAAAGAATGGACAGGGAACGTGCCGTCAGGCTTTGGGCCGCGGCACTGTTTCCATCCAGGCGCTGCAATCGCGCGAGCTGGATGGAATAGAGTGCAAGGACGTCCTGGAAATCGGTGTTGTTCGGATCGACATTCACGAGTTCGCCGGCGATCCTGACCGCCGTTCCCAGGTCCGTGATGCCGGTCGGTTCGTCGCCCGCCAGCGCAAGCGTGCGACCAAGGATGGCGCGCACCGAGAGCATGGCGGAGCGCTGGCTGTTGTTGCGGGGATCCCTGGCCGACAGCGCCGACTCGATCCTGTCGTCGGCCGTGTATTCGTCGATCGCGGTGGCGAGGTCGCCTTGCAACAGCGCCAGTTTGCCGAGGTTGTTGTGGGCGCCGCCGAGCTCGCTTTGCCAATCGGCCTTGTCCGGCTGGGCGGCGACCAGCCGCTGCGAGAGTTCGAGCGCATTGCGGTATGCACTCGCAGCCTGGTCCAACCGGCCACGCGCCTCGTATACGTGGCCCAGGTCGTTGTCGATCATCTCCAGCTCGAATTGAAGACCACGATCACTCGGCGCGCGCGGTTCGAACCGCAGCAACAATTGCCGGGCTGCATCAAAGCTTCGCTGCGCGAGGTCCAGGTGCCCCTGCAGCCAATGGGTCTGGCCGATGAAGGCCAGGATTCGCGCATGCTGCAGTTGCGGTGCAATTTCCGTTGGCACGGCGTCCGCCAAGCCGGCCGCCAGTTTCGCCGCGGCCTGGAACGACGCCAGCGCTTCGGGCAGGTGTCCCTGGTTCAATCTCACATAGCCGATCTTGGTGAGTGCCGTCGCGCGCTGTGTCAGCGCCACGCGCGTCGCATCGGCGGTCGGCAGCGACTGGAAGTATTCCATCGCCTTGTCGTCCACCGACTGCATGATGTCGAGCCGCTGCACCTGCGTCAGCTTGTCGGTGAGGTCGCCCAGCATGAAATTGACCAGGCCTTCGGCCTGCTTCTGCCGGCGCTCGGCGGCTTGCTGCGCAATCACTGCGTCGTGGCGTGCGATCAATGCCGCAATCGCAAGCACGATGGTCACCGCCATCACCGCCAGCGCGGTGGTCGTGAGCATGGCCATGCGCCGCATGCGCCGGTGCTGTTCGCGTTGTTTCAACGCGTCGAAGCCGACGTCGAGCATGCCGGCGATCAGTTTCAGCTTGGCGTTGGGCTTGCCGTCCTTGCCGGGACGCGCGTCGGCGGCAATCGGCTCGGTGCGCTCGCTGGTCGGTTGACCATTCGCATCGAGCTGGAAGCGCAACGCGGGACAGAAACATTCTTCCGCTCCACGGCCGGGCAGGTCCGTGGCATTCGGCTCGCCATCGACGATCAGGCAGAAGATGCGCGAGGCGCGGCCCATGCGCTTGTACGCCAGCACTTCCTCGTTGACCCAGCGCGACGCCGCCGACGCGGACGAGCAGATCACGATGAGGTTTTCGGATTGTGCGAGCGCCTCGTTGACCTTGTGGCCGAGGTCGGTGGCGCTGGCGAGTTCGTCACGATCGCGGAACACCGGATTCAGGCGGCGCGGAATGGCGCCGTGTGCGGTGGTCGTTCCCACCAGCCGCGATGGCACGCTGTACGTTTCCAGCGCCTTGTGCAGCCAATCCGCCCATGCCGTGTCACGGTGGCTGTAGCTGATGAAGGCGCGGTAGCTGAAGCGTGCGCTGGTGTCGTCGGCTTGCACAGGTTCGTCCTTCACTTGTGCTCGGTGTCGGTTACCGCTGGCACAGGCACGACGCCACCATCGACGGCGTGCGTAGCAGCCGCCAATCGCGCCTGGAATCCGCGATTGACCGGGTACGCGATGTGTTCGCGCTGCATCAGCGCAACGAATTCCGGATCGCGATAGCCTCCGTTCCAGAGTCGCCTGATCAGTGGCTGCGCGTCGGCCTTGCGGTCCAGCGCCAGCAACGCCTGAATTTCCAGCGCCATGGAGTCAAGATCGTCATGGGTCACCGGTGCGGACTGCAGCGCTCGCAGCGCCTCTTCACGCAGTGCCGTCGCACGTGCCGGATCGGGATTCGCGGTTGCCAGCAGCAGCCGGGCACGCATGGCTGCCTGTTCCGCGTCGAGGCTGTGTGGATTCGCGGCAATCAGCGTCTGAAGCACGCCCAATGCGTTGCGCGCGGCCGCGTCGGCGGCTGCGTGCTTCCCGGCGGCCTGCAGATCCAGCGCCCGTTCGACCAGAATGTCTGCGTAGTCGTTGTTGTCGGTTGAATCTCTTTTGGTTTCGGCTGCCATGATGGTGACGGCCTTAGCACTGAGCGCTTCAGCCGCGGCGAGGTGCCCATTCGCACGCTGCAGTCCCGCCAGTTCCGACGAATAGATCGCCGCACCCGACCGACTCCAGTCGTCGTTCGGATCGGCTTGCAACAAGCGCGTCGCCGTGTCCGCAGCTTGCTGCAAGTCCCGTGTCCCGGACCGTTCGTCGCCCACGAGGACCAGCGCATGGCCCAACACCGCGCGGGTGTCCAGTGCAAAATGGCGCTGGTCGTTGTCTTTCGGATCGCGTGCGAGGGCGCGCTCCGCAACAACGACGGCGGCGCTCGATTCGCGCACGGCGCCGGCAAGGTCGCCGCGTTGCAGCGCGAGGCCGGCGAGAAGGTCGTGCGCCTTGCCGAGCGCCTGCGCGTTGGCGTTGTCCGGTCGTGACGCTGCAAGCGTTCGGGCCAACAACAGCATGTCGCGGTAGTCGGTTTCCGCCGCTTCCAGCTGTCCGCGATTTTGCATGACCTGGCCAAGGTTGTCGTCCACGTATACCAGCTGCACGAGCAACGACGGGACATTCGATGCCCGCTTCAGGAAAGGTTGCAATAACCGCTTTGCCAGCTCCAGGTTTGGCTGCGCGTCGGCAAAGTCCTCCTCCTCGTTGTAGGTGTCTCCGATGAAGGTGAGCGTTCGCGAGTAAGCAATCTGGCGCGCGAGATCGCTCGGTGCGGCCGCAGCGAGGCGCGACGAAATGCGCGCGGACGCGCGAAAGGCATCGATGGCGTCTGCATCCGAACCCGATTGCAGCCGCACGCCACCAATCTTCTCGAGCGCCTTGGCACGCAGCACCAGCGCGTTGTCGTTGACATCGGTGGGTGGCAGCGATTTGAAATATGCCATGGCCTTGTCATTTACGGACTTCATGATGTCCAGTCGTCCGACCTGCCAAAGTTTGTTGTTGAGGTCGCCGAGCATGAAATCGACAAGGTCCTCGGCCTGTTTCTGCCGGCGCACGGCGACTTGCTTGGCAATCACCGCTTCGTGCTGCGCGACGATCGCGCGGTGGCGCGACACCTGCGCCGCGACGGCGAGCGCACTGGTGATCAGCATCACGATCACGGCGAGCGCCGCGATGGCGGTCATGCGCTGGACCTGGCGGCGTTGCTCGCGTTGCTTCAACGCGTCGAAGCCGACGTCGAGCATGCCGGCGATCAGTTTCAGCTTGGCGTTCTGTTTTCCGTCCTTGCCGGGGCGCACGTCGGCGGCGATTGGTTCGGTGCGCTCGTCCGTTGGGCGTCCATCCGCGCCCGTCGCGAAGCGCAACGCGGGACAGAAACATTCTTCCGCTTCGCGGCCGGGCAGGTCCGTGGCATTCGGCTCGCCATCGACGATCAGGCAGAAGATGCGCGAGGCGCGGCCCATGCGCTTGTACGCCAGCACTTCCTCGTTGACCCAGCGCGACGCCGCCGACGCGGGCGAGCAGATCACGACCAGGTTTTCCGATTGCGCGAGCGCCTCGTTGACCTTGCGGCCGAGGTCGGTGGCGCTGGCGAGTTCGTCGCGGTCGCGGAACACCGGATTCAAGCGGTGCGGAATCGTGCCGTGTGCGGTAGTCGTCCCCACCAGGCGCGACGGCACGCTGTACGTTTCCAGCGCCTTGTGCAGCCAGTCCGCCCACGCCTTGTCGCGGTGGCTGTAGCTGATGAAGGCGCGATAAGAGAAACGGGTGCGATCAGGCATGGCGACCCTGCGTCGGTACGTCGAACCGTCCCTGGCAGGACGCGATCGTCGGGCGCAGAGCGCTGGCGGGTCGCCGCGAACCGCTACGCGCGGGTCGCGTGGGGCAAACTAGCACCAAATGTGAACGGTGTCACTTTTTGGCAGCAGGGCGGTTGCAACCGCGTTGGCATGCTGCGTTGTCGGCTACGCGCTGCTTCCGCTCCATCGGCTTCGCCATCCGCAGCAGGTCGGTGCCGAAACCATTGCGCTCGTAAAGCGCACGGGCGCGGGCATTGCCGGGGAACACCGCGAGCGTCAGGAGTTTGCAGCGGTGCTGTTTCGCCCAGGTTTCCGCATGCGCAAGCAGGGCGCGGCCAATGCCGCGGCCGTCGTGTCCCGACGCCACCGCCAGATCGGCAATGTGGCAGGCGCGCACGCCCGAGAAGAAATCGCGTTGCACCTGCAGGTGCAGGAATCCCGTGCGTTGCTTGTCAGGATGCTCGGCGACGAAAAAATGGTCGCCGGGCGGCGCCTCGCGCAAGACGCGCTCGACGTCGGCGCGGATGGCGGCCGCGGTCTCACGCTTGCGCCGGCCCTTCGGCAATTCGAACGCGACGAAGCGCGGCACCAGCGACAGGATGAAAGGCGTGTCGTCCGTGGTAGCGATGCGAATGTGGATTGCTGGCCGCGTGTCGCGAGTCATCCAGTTTCAACCTGAGTCTCCGTAAACATGGTGGCGCTGTACTCACGGATTCCCGCCGCGCTTCATCCGGGCTGCGCAGATCAAGCGGCCGGCCACAGCCAGACGAAGGTCAAGCCGGTGATGATCGCGTAGGCGATCCCATCGACGATGTACTTGAACGCGACCTTCCACGGGAAGCCCCACCAGATCGCATCCGGGAACGCGCCGAACGCGTAGCCGAGCAGCGCCGCCAGCGCGGTGACGTGGAAAACCAGGTGATGGTCCGCGCCCGGCGGCACGGCGTGCACGGCGATCATCGCGCCGACCAGTGAGACGAGGATGCAGAACAGCAGCCACTGGAACAACGATGCGCCCATGTTCATGGCGCCGCTGCGGCGAAGCACCACCATGCCGACGGGTCCCTGCGCGAACTTCTCCTTCATCGCCGGATCCTTCATCGCGCCCGGGCCGCACCACGGCACCACGTATTGTCCCGGCGCGGGATTGCCGGCGCGGATCGCCGCGCGGACTTCATCCTCGTTGGCGAGCTTGCGGTAATCCGGCGTGTGCCAGAACTTCAGGAACATGTTGTTGAGCGCGCTCGCGATGAACACGAACACCGCGGACAGGACGATCGGCAACCACAACGCAGCGAGTGTCATGACGTTCTCCTCGTGGGTGATGTTGCGGGACAACGTCCGTGTCAGTCTTCTTCCGCCTTGGGCTTGTACGCCTCGGTGAGCTGTTTCTGGATTTGCGCCGGCACCGCGTCGTAGTGCGACAGTTCCATCGCGAAGCGGCCTTCGCCGCCGGTGAGCGAGCGCAATTCGGTCTGGTAGTCCACCACTTCCGCCAGCGGCGCCTGCGCCTTGATCACCAGCACGCCGCCGTGCGCCGAATCGGTGCCGTTGATGCGCGCGCGCTTCGAGGCAAGCGCGCCGGTGACGTCACCCATGTATTGCTCGGGCACGTTGACGTCCATGTTGACGATCGGTTCCAGCACGATGGGCCGGGCCTTCGCAACCGCGTCGAGGAACGCCTTTTTGCCCGCCGACACGAACGCGACTTCCTTGGAATCGACCGGGTGGTACTTGCCGTCGTACACCACCACGCGCACGTCCTGCATCGGATAGCCCGCGACCGCGCCGTGGTCCAGCACCTGGCGCACGCCTTTCTCGATGGCCGGAATGAACTGGTTGGGGATCACGCCGCCCTTGCTTTCGTCGCTGAACTCGAAACCCGCGCCGCGCGGCAGCGGCTCGACGCGCAGGAACACCTCGCCGAATTGCCCGGCGCCGCCGGTCTGTTTCTTGTGGCGATGATGGCCTTCGGCGCTCGCGCCAATGGTTTCGCGGTAGGCGATGCGCGGCGGATGCGTGATCACCTCGACGCCGTACTTCGCCTGCATCCGCGCCAGCGTGAGTTTCAGGTGCAGGTCGGACAGGCCGCGCACCACGGTCTCGTTCAATTCCTTGTTGTGCTCGATCGTGAGGCAGGGGTCTTCTTCGGCCAGTTTGGACAGCGCGGTCGCGAGCTTCTGGTCCTGGCCCTTGTGCTTCGGTTCCACCGCGAGTCCGAACATCGACAGCGGATAGTCCAGCGGCTTGAGGTGGATCGCATCCTCGTCGTGCGAATCGTGCAGCACCGCGTCGAAATGGATTTCCTCGACCTTGGCGACGCCGGCGATGTCGCCGGGAATCGCCTGCTCGATCTCGATGTGGTCCTTGCCCTGCAGGCGCAGCAGGTGACCCACCTTGAACGGCTTCTTGCCATCGTCGATGAAGAGCTGCGAATCCTTTTTCACCGTTCCTTGCCACACGCGGAACACTGCGAGCTTGCCGACGAACGGATCGTTGATGATCTTGAACACGTCGGCGATCACGTGCGCGCGCGGATCGGGCTTGGCCTCGACGGGTTTCGCGTCGGCGCCGGTGCCTTTCATGAAGGGCGGCGGGTTGGCTTCGCCCGGATGCGGCAACAACTTCCGTGCAATCTGCAACCACTCCGCGACGCCCACACCGCTGCGCGCGGAGGTGAAACAGATCGGCACGAGATGGCCCTCGCGCAGGCATTGTTCGAAGGCGTTGTGCAGGTCTTCGGGCGAAAGATTCTCCTCGCCGTCTTCGAGGTAGCGGCCCATCAGGCGCTCGTTGATCTCGACCACCTGGTCGATGATCTGCTGGTGCGCATCGGCGACGGGGCCGAGGTCGCTTTGCCCGTCGTGCGCGAAGAAGCAATCGACGACTCGCTTGCCGTGTTCCGCGGGCAGGTTCACCGGCAGGCATTCGGCGCCGAACTCGTCGCGCAATGCGGCCAGCAGGCCGGTGAGGTCGATGTCTTCCATGTCGATGCGGTTGACGATGAGCATGCGCGCGAGGCCGCGCTGCTTGGCGTAATGCATCAGCCGGCGCGTGCCGTGTTCGATGCCGTTGGTGGCGTTGACCACCACCGCGCAGGTTTCCACCGCGGCCAGCGCGCCCAGCGTTTCGCCGCGGAAATCCGCGTAGCCCGCGGTATCGATCAGATTGATGTGGCAGCCCGCGACGTCGATCGACGCGATCGACGAATGGATGGAATGCTGGCGTTCCTTTTCCTGGTCGTCGAAATCGGACACCGTGTTGCCGCGCTCGATGCTGCCCGCGGTCTGGATCGCGCCGCCGGCCTGCAGCAGCGCTTCGAACAGGCTGGTCTTGCCGGCGCCTGCGTGGCCCGCCAGGGCCACGTTGCGGATGTCCTCGGTGGAGTAGGCGCCCATGCTGACCTCGCTTTTCCGATGGCGGCAGGCATGAAACCTTGCGCCTATCCGCATCCACGGTCAAGGCCCGCGGAACCTGGGACCCCTGGCAGGGTCTGAATCGCGAGGCGACGCGCGAGCGGGCGGTTGCCGCGCTTCCCGTACACTTCAATGCGCGCGTCGCGCGCAACGGCCGGTCGCATGCCCCGCAACGACGGAATGGAAATCGAGGTGCAGGCGGAATACCCGGATCACTGGGAGTTTCGCGACGCCGCGGCCGAACTGTCCAGCCTGCCTTACGTGCGGCTCACCCAGCGCACGCCGGTTGCGCGCGACCGGCGCACGTTGTGGATGCTGCTCGCGCTGGTGCTGCTGGCGCACGTTATCCTGGTGTGGCTGGCGTGGCGCATCCTGCGCCCGTCGCCGCATCGCCACGGCGAGCGCAACGTGATCGCGGTGATGCTGATCGAGCCCGCGGCCAACGTGCCGCCGCCACCGCCGCTGCTCGCGCCGCCGCCGTTGCCGGGACAGCCGCGCCCCGCAATGCCGCGGCCCGTGCATCACGAGGCGCCCGCCAAGGGCGCCATCCAGGCGCAGATGCAAGGCGTGAAAACACCCGCGCTGGAGTTGTACCAGTCGAACGGGCAGATCCAGATTCCGCCGAGCGCGTCGACCGCCGCGCCCGTGCCGGCCTATCGCGCGCCGGAAATCAAGGGCTCGCAGATCTACAGCGGCAAGTCGCCGGTTCCGTACAAGCCCACGCGCTTCAATCAGGATTGGGCGCCGGACAAGGAAAGCCTGGGTCAGAAGACCATCGGACGCGCGGTCGACAAGGCGATCGAGAAGACCACGGTGAAGAAGACCGTGCATCTGCCGGGCGGCATCAAGTTGCATTGCGCGGTTTCGCCGTTGATGTTGCTGGCGGGCTGCAAGGGCGACGATCCGCAACCGCCGCCGAAGAACGACGACGACATCCGCCTGTCGATGCCGCCCGCGGAAACGCTGACGGGCAAGAAGGTGAAAGTGCCCGTGTCGGCGTCGAGCGTGCCGCCACCCGCGTCGTCGGGTTGATAGTCCGGGCGACTTCCCCCTTCCGCATGAAGGGCGGAGCGCAGCGAACGCGCGCGAAGCGCGGTGAGGGGGATGGCCTTTCGCACGCAGGCATCCCGCGCGCTTCGCGCGACCCCCTCCCTTTGGAGGGGGGTAAGTTGTGGCGTGCCGTTACAATCACGCGATGCCTACACCCCCCGAGATCCTCGCTACACGCGCCGCGCGCGACAGCCGCTTCCTGCGCGTCGAGGAAGTCGACCTCGCGTTTTCGAATGGCGCGCGCCGAACCTTCGAGCGGCTGACCGCGTCCGGCATGGGCGCGGTGTTCATCGTGCCGATGCAGGACCGCGACACCGTGCTGCTGGTGCGCGAATACGGCGCCGGGGTCGGGCGCTACGAACTGGGCGTGCCGAAGGGCCGCATCGACCGCGGCGAAACCCCGCTGGATGCCGCCAATCGTGAGTTGCAGGAAGAAGTGGGTTTCGGCGCACGCAAGCTGACGCCGCTGACCACCTTGTCGCTCTCGCCCGCGTACATGACCCACAAGGCGCAGGTGATCCTGGCCGAAGACCTCTATCCGCAGCGCCGCCCCGGCGACGAACCCGAGCCGCTGGAAGTGGTGCCGTGGAAGCTGTCCGAACTGCATGCCTTGCTGGCGCGCGACGATGTGTCGGAAGGACGCTCCATCGCCGCGCTGTTCATCGCGCGTGAATATCTCGAAGGAAGGTACAAACCGGCATGAGCGAATTGGAACGCATCGCGCACGCAAGTTGTTCGCTCGCGCGCCGCGCGGGCGCCGCCATCCTGGAAGTCTATGTCGGCAGCTTCGCGGTCGAGCAGAAGTCCGACGACTCGCCGCTGACCGCGGCCGACATGGCTTCGCACCGCATCATCGTCGCGGGCCTCAAGGATCTGACGCCGGACATCCCGGTGCTGTCCGAGGAGTCGAAACACATCGACTGGAACACGCGCCGCGGGTGGGACCGCTACTGGCTGGTCGATCCGCTGGACGGCACGCGCGAGTTCGTGAAACGCAATGGCGAATTCACAGTCAACATCGCGCTGATCGAAAAGCACGCGCCGGTGCTGGGCGTGGTGCTGATTCCGGTCACGGGCGCGCTGTATTACGGCATCGCGGGCGACGGCGCGTTCCTCGAGAATGCGCCCGGCGCGCTGCCGCAGCCGATCGCGACGCGCGCGGCGGCCACGGTTCCGGTGGTGGCGGGCAGCCGTTCGCACGGCAGCGACCGGCAAACCGCGATCCTCGCGAACCTCGGCGAGCACACGCTGGTTTCGGTCGGATCGTCGATCAAGTTCTGCATGGTCGCGCGCGGCGATGCCGACCTGTACCTGCGCCTCGGGCTCACCTCGGAATGGGACACCGCCGCCGCGCAATGCGTGCTGGAACAGGCCGGCGGCGCGGTGCTGGATTTGCAGGGCGCGCCGCTGCGCTACAACACCAAGGAATCGTTGTTGAACCCCGAATTCCTCGCGCTGGGCGACGCTTCGGTCGATTGGCTGGCGCGGCTGCAGGTCACCTGAGACTTTCTGCAGCGGTTCGGGAAAAAGCCATTGGACGCGGATCAAGGCGGATAAGCGCGGATAAAAAACATGAAGAGGGTTTGCCGCGCAGCTTTGCTCTCTCCGCTTTTATCCGTGTGAATCCGTGTCAAAAAATGCTTTGTATTCGAGGTTATGAGCGACGAGAAGAAATCCGCGCCGTCCGAAAACGGCATTGCAAGCCTGCTCGCGACCATGGCGCGCCTGCGCGACCGCGAGCGCGGTTGTCCGTGGGACGTCGAGCAAACCTTCGAGACGATCGCGCCGTACACCATCGAGGAAGCCTACGAAACCGCCGACGCGATCGACCGCAAGGACTATGCGGCGCTGAAGGACGAACTCGGTGACTTGCTGCTTCAAGTGGTGTTCCACGCGCGCATGGCGGAGGAGCAAGGACTGTTCGCGTTCGACGACGTGGTGGACGCGATCAACGGCAAGCTGGTTCGGCGTCATCCGCACGTGTTCGCCGATGCGCACTACGCGAATGTCGAAGAGCAATCGCGTGCGTGGGACGAGATCAAGCGCGCCGAGCGCGCCGGCAAGGGCGATGGCGACGCCAGTGCGCTGGCCGGCCTCGCGCGCGGCCTGCCCGAATGGAAGCGCGCGCAGAAACTGTGCGACAAGGCGGCGACGGTCGGCTTCGACTGGCCCGGACCGGAACCCGTGCTGGACAAGTTGCACGAGGAAATCGCCGAAGTGCGTGCGGAATTCGCGGCAGGCGCGGGTCACGACCGCTTGCTGGACGAGATCGGCGACGTCGCGTTCGTGCTGGTGAATCTTGCGCGTCACGCCGGCGTGGATTTTTCCGCCGCGTTGCGCCACGCCAACACCAAGTTCGAGCGGCGCTTTCGCCGCATGGAAGCGCTGGCCGCGGCGGCGGGCGAAAAGCTCGACGGCAAATCGCTGGCCGAACAGGATGCGCTTTGGAACAAGGCCAAAGCCGAAGAGCGCTGAAGCCGCGCGTCACGTGTTCGCGGGCGTCTGCAGGGTGTCCGCGGACACCTTCCCGGGCACGCGCACGGACGCAGCCCCTTGAAAATCATGGATGTGCCGACGCTGTCCGGTTGGCATCGCAATTGCTCCCCATTCGGGGAATTCGTTTTCACCTGCCGGAGGAAAGTCATGCGCAAATCCATCCTGTTGCTGGCCGGCGCGTCGTTGCTGGCGCTGTCGTTCACGGCCGTGTGCGCCGAACAATGCCGTTACAGCGCGCCGCGCAATGCCGAAATCAATGCCGCGGGCCTGAAACTGCTGGCGGTTCAGATCGGTCCCGACGACCTGGTGATCCACGGCGATCCGGGGGTGACCAACGTGGTGGTGCGCGGCACCGCCTGCGCCTCGAACGAAAAATGGTTGCAGGACGTGAAGATCGAAGCCTCGCGCAGTGGCGACACCGGCAGTCTGGTCGCGCACGACGGCGACCACACCATGCTGATGTCGCTGTTCGGCGGTTCCTACGCCTACCTGAAACTGGACGTGCGCGTGCCGCAATCGCTGGCGATCAAGTTGCAGGAAGGTTCGGGCGACGCGAAGGTCGACAACGTCGCCGCGCTGGATGCGTCGCTGGGTTCCGGCGACCTCAAGGTGAACGGCGTCGCCGGCGCATTCGGCTTGAGCGTCGGTTCCGGCGACGTGGTGGCCAGCGACGTCGGCAGCTTCGAGCTTTCGCACCTCGGTTCCGGTGACGTCGGCATGGACGGCGTGCGTGGCAGCGCGCGCGCGGACTCGATCGGATCGGGCGATCTCGTGCTGAACAACGTCAAGGGCGACGTGTCGCTGGGTTCGATCGCGTCGGGCGACGCCAAGGTCGGCGGCGTCGGCGGCAGCCTCGATGCCAAGACCATCGGTTCGGGCGACCTCATCGTCGGCAACGTCACCCGCAACGTGTCGGTCGGCGCGCTCGCCTCGGGCGACGTGAAGATCTCGCAGGCCGGCGGCAACGTGCATGCGGGCAGCGTCGGCTCGGGCGACTTCGGTGCCGACGGCGTGGGCGGCGATTTCAGCGTCGGCGCGCTCGGCGGCGGCGACGTCAGCCATCGCAACGTCAAGGGCAAGGTCAGCGTGCCGCGCGACGACGATTGACCAGGCAAATTGCCGTGCGCGGGCATGCCGCGGCCGTTGCACGCCAAAAAATGCGGCGGACAGGAAGGGAGGTCTGTCCGCCGCATTCGCCACTCGTGATGCCAGGCGGTCGTTGCCCCGCCTTCGATCGATAACGGGCCCGCGCCGGATCGGTTGACACGCGGCCGCCGGCGGCCGTTTTCACGGAATGCTCACCCGCGCGCCTGCACATTGGCGCCGGTGCCACGATGGCGGGAATGACAGCGGGGGGAGAGGCTGAAATGACGGAGTCCGATCACGAAAAACAGACGGGACTGGTCCTGCTGGTCGAGGACAACAGCGGCATCGCCGAGATGGTCGGCGAGTTCCTGGAGCGGCGCGGCTACACCGTCGATTTCGCCGGCGATGGCGTCAGCGGCCTGCACCTTGCGGTCACCAACAGCTACGACGTGATCGTGCTCGACCTGATGCTGCCGGGCATGGATGGCTTGGACGTCTGCCGCAAGCTGCGCGGCGAAGCCAAGAAATCCACGCCGGTGTTGATGCTGACCGCGCGCGACACGCTGGAAGACAAACTCGTGGGCCTCGATGCCGGCGCCGACGATTACCTGGTCAAGCCTTTCGAGCCGCGCGAACTGGAAGCGCGCATCCGCGCGCTGATCCGGCGCGAGCGGCGCCAGGTTTCCAGCGAGGTTTACCAGATCGGCGGATTGGTGCTCGATACCGCGACGCTGCGCATCACGCGCGACGGCGAGGAGTTGCAGGTTTCGCCGATCGGCCTGAAGCTGCTGGCGATCCTGATGCGCGAATCGCCGCGAGTGGTTTCGCGCCACGACATCGAACGCGAAATCTGGGGCGACACGCTGCCCGATTCCGACACGCTGCGCTCGCACCTGTACAACCTGCGCCGCGTGGTGGACAAGCCCTACGCGAAACCGCTGGTCCACACCATCCACAGCGCGGGTTACCGGGTGGCCGATCTGGATGCCGAAGCGGAAGCCAGCGCGCTGGCGTCGGGCCGCTGAACGTCGCGGCTTGCGCGGCAGCCGCGCCGGCGCCCACAATCCGGCACGCACCGGTCACCGCGGATAGGCGCTGCGCATGGCCCGCTACACAAGCATCGGCCACCGTTTCTGGGTGATGTTCTCGCTGTGGGTGGCGGCGATCAGCGTGGTCACCGCGCTGGGCGTCTATGCGGCCGCCAACTCCAGCCGCACGGCGATGGCCCGCCAGGAACTCGATCGCGAAAGCGTTTATTACGCGCAGCAACTGGCGCGCGATCCGCACACGCCGTTGCCGGACACCTGGCTGCTGCGCGGCTATCTGCGCACACCGGGCGGACCGGCGGACGCGGTCCCCGCGCGATTGGCCGGCTTGCCGCCGGGCTATCACCAGGTCAAGCAGCCCGACGAAACCGAGGGCACCGTGCTGGTTTCCGACACGCCGCGCGGCCGGCTGTTCCTGCTGTTCAACAACGACCGGCCCAACAGCGTGGTGATGTTGTTCGGCTTGATCCCGGTCGTGCTGGTGGTGCTGATCATCTATCTCGCGACCTGGCTGACTTATCGCGCGTCGCGCAAGGCGCTGTCGCCGGTGATCGAACTGGCCAAGGTGGTGCGGCGCTGGGATCCGGACCATCCTGATCCCGCGTCGCTCGCTCCCGACCGGCTGCCCGCCGCCAGCGACAGTGACGTGGAAGTGCTGGTCGCCGCGCTGTACAACTTCGCCAACCGGCTGGATGCATTCGTCGAACGCGAACGCAACTTCACCCGCGATGCTAGCCACGAACTGCGCACGCCGCTGACGGTGATGAAGGTCGCGGTCGACGTGCTGGCGGACGAGGACATGAGCCCGTTCGCGCAGCGTTCGCTGGCGCGGATCAGGCGTTCCGTCCGCGAGATGGAAGGGCTGATCGAAACCTTCCTGGTGCTGGCGCGCGAATCCGACTCCGGTTTGCGCGACGAGGACTTCCTCGCCAACGACGTGGTCGGGGCCGAGATCGCGCGCTACCGCGAACTGCTGGCGGGCAAGCCGGTGCAACTGGCGATGGTCGAGCACGCGCGCTTCGCGCTGCATGCGCCGCCGCGGGTGTTCGCGGTGATGATCGGCAACCTCATCCGCAACGCGTGCCTGTACACGGAGCAGGGCAGCGTCACCGTCGAGGTCGGGACGAACGAGGTGCGCGTGACCGACACCGGCAGCGGCATGAGCGAGGACGATCTGGAGCGCGCGTTCCAGCCGTTCTACCGCGGCAGCCGCACCGGCCGCCGCGGACATGGCATCGGCCTCGCGATCGTGCGCCGCATCGCCGACCGCTACCGCTGGCAGGTCACGCTGGAAAGCGCGCTCGGCAAAGGCACCGTCGCGACCGCGCACTTTCCAGCTGCGCAACCGCCCGATGCTGCGTTGCCGGGGCCTGCGATGCAGGAAAAAGCGGTAGGAATTGAAAAGAGCGTTTAGTCCCGTTCTTGGGGTGTATTGCGGTCCAAAGGTGACAGTGCGTTGCGCCCGGCGCTTGCGAACAGCCCTCCGCGTCGTCAAGCTCGGAACTTCCGGCCATTCACTTTTAACGTCCAATGTTCGGGCTTTTCAAGAATCGCAAAAAGCCAGCTACTACACCGGAACGGGTGTCAGCCGCAGTCGACGATCAACGCATGATTCAATTTGTTGACGTTTACGGACGCTCGTTCCAAATATCGGTCGCACAATGGCGCCAAAAAGTCCTGAAGCCAAACTTGCAGGCAAATTGGGACAAACCGGAGCAGCTGTACTCGTTCATCATTTCCGCGCTCAGGGACAACCTTGCCGCTGATGTTGATGAAGCGAGCGCGAGATTGGCGAACATTGATCCAGTCATCGAGCGTGGATCTGTCGCACGAGCGATTGTGCAACTAAAACTGGGTCGTATTGATGATGCTGGAGTCACCATTCGCCAAGCCATCGCCAAGGTAGGCGAAACGGGTACGCTGCTGACCAATGAAGCAAAGGTGATAGCTGCTCGTGGCGATCAGATAGCCGCCATGGCGACGCTCGATCGCGGTCTTCAACTCGATCCGAACCAAGACAACGGTTTGATGTGGCGCGTCGCCGTCCTGACAGAAGAATCAGGAGCCGATGCCACCCAAAAGTACCTGCGGCATCTCGCGGGTCTTCCAAATGCATGGAGACCGCAATTGTTGCTTGGCCAGCATGCGATCAAGGCGGGAAAACGAGAAGAAAGCTTGGCCTGGTTTGATCAGGCGCTCGCGCGAGCGCCTCACGGCAACGACGTCATGCTGATCACCAGCGGCGAGTTGGGCAAACAAGGCTTGCTTGCCGATGCAGTTCAACGCATCGCGCCTATTTATGACGAGCGTTCTGACGATATTCGGGCCGGATACAATCTTCTGCAGGCGTATGTGGAGTTGGAAGACGCTGTGGCCGGGCGGGCTCTACTCGATCGCCTGTTTGCCTTGGGACAGCCGGCCTATGCAGAGCAGCTGAATCGCTACGCCAAGCTCTTTGATGACATGGTTAGCGCCAAGTCGCAGCTGCTTGACCACGAACCTGAAATCTCCATCTTGCAAATGCCACTGCCGCCGTGGCTTTTGGGGATGCACGACATGGGCTGGGCAGCGCCGCCGAGGCGAGAAGGTGCTCAACGCGTTGTGCTTGTCCCGCTCTCGGCAAAGATCACCTCGGGCAACAACAAGCCGAGTGCCGGACGCGAGGACGAACGTGGACGTCTGTCAAGAAGTCTGCCGCTATTGGTGCTTGAGCAGTTGGTTTACTGCAGCGATCTGGATGTTGCATTCCACCTTCCGGTGGCTGACGGCCACAATCTGGTTCTGTTCGGCCAACCTCTGAATGAGGAGACGCTGGAACAACTCGCTGAAGACTTTGCATTTGCCGCCGAGGGTGAAATCGACGATCTCGATGACGGTACCTTCAACATCATCTATCGGTTGCGTCGGCTCTCCAACCTGGCGACCGTCGCAACGGTGGAACGCCGCTTCTCCGTAGAAGATGGCGGCAATGCCTTGATTGTCGTGTCGGGAGAAATGCTGAACGCGCTTGGTGTCGCGACATCCGCTTTGATTGAACCGCGCACGCCCGTGTACACGCTGCCTGCGGCTTACCCATCCGAGTACATAAGCGCGTTGGCGCAAACATTGGCGCTGACGCTGGCAGATTCGGCAAAGGCAAGGGAGAGTCTTTTTGGTGAACGGGATATCTACGGTTGGTTGCAAACGTTGGCTGCGAATCTGCGCAGCAACGAGCCCGCACAATTCATGTATTTCACAGCGCTCGCGAAGGGGCGCCGTCTTGGCTCACCCATTGTTGACGAGTTCGAGCGGCCGGCCGCTCAACGAATGCGCGAACTAATACACGCTGGGAGCTACGCGGCAAGGCTGTTGCCTCTGATCGCTGCGGTATACCCGAACAACGACGAACTGTACGAAATGCTTTCGGCAGCGAAGCCTATATACGATCCAGCTTACACAGCTTGGTGTAGTCGCATTGCCGAAGCATTCCGCTCAAAATCTGTGGGATCGACAGCGAAAAAGAGCTGAGGAGATCGTCCGAGAAGTGCGAACGTGGCGATTTGGCGGGATGGCGCGTGCGGCACTGTACCTGCAGGCGCTGTGCGGTTCTGCGACCATCGGCGCGTGAATCCGGTGGACCCGCGATGACGGCGCCCTTGCAGCCATTGCCGACTCATTACCAGGACCGCGGCCTGCACGCGGGCTTCTGGCTGCGCGCGGTCGCGTGGTTGATCGACGCGTTGATCCTCTCGCCCGTCTTCGCGATGTTGTACCTGATCGTCGCCGGTTCGTCCGCGGTGCCTTTGGCGATGCAGCCGTACGGCGTGGTTCCGTTTCGCGTGGTTCCTTCGCTGTGGTTCGTGTGGGTGCTGGTGCCCTGGCTTTATTACGCGTCGTGCGAAGCCTCGGCGTGGCAGGGCACGCCCGGCAAGCTGGCGCTCGGGCTCAGGGTCACCGACGAATACGGGCGCAGGATCGGCTTCGGCCGCGCGACCGGGCGCTTCTTCGGCAAGTTCCTGTCCGGCTTCATCCTAGACATCGGCTACATGCTGGCCGGCTGGACCGAGCGCAAGCAGGCGCTGCACGACTTGATGGCCGGTTGCTGCGTGGTGCGCAGGGACGGATTGCGCGCTTGGCAAAATCGCGATCCGACGGCGCCGGATTCAGTCGCGCCCACCGCGGCGCGGAGCGGCATGCCGGGTTGGGCCATCGCGCTGGTCGTGATCGCTGTTTGCGTGTTGTTGCTGCCGTTCGCGGCGATCGTCGCCGCGATCGCGATTCCCACCTACCAAGGCTACGCCGTGCGGGCGGAAGTCGCGCAGGGCCTCGATACGACGCTGCGCGCCCGCGCGCTGATCGCGGAATACATCGGCCAGCGCGGCGCGTTGCCCGACGACAACGGCGCACTCGGATTGCCTCAACCCGGGTCCATCAACGCACGCTACGTCAGCAGCGTGCGCGTGACCGGCGGCAAGGTTGTGGTGACGTTCGGCAACGATGCGGACGTGCGCATCCGCGGCGGCCACGTGGTGATCGCGCCGGTCGGCAACGCCGCCGCGCTGCATTGGCAATGCAGCAGTCCGGACATCCGCGATTGGTATCTGCCCAAGAGTTGCCGCTGAAGTCGGCTGCTGCTTGTCAGTAGCGCAACGCCGAATTGCAGAATTGCTGCAATTCGACTAAGGTGTCGACATGCAAACCGCATTGACCGTATCCAGTCGCGGCGTGGTCACCTTGCCTGCGAAGCTGCGCAGGCAGATGGGCTTGAAGCCCGACGACCAGTTGATCGCAGAGACGACGCCGGAAGGATTGCTGCTGCGTCCGGCAGTAACGCTGCCCGTTGAATCGTACGACGCCGCCCGCATCCGCGAATTCGACGAATCCGAAGCCGAGCTTGCCGAAGAACTCGGTCGCAAGAACAAGAAACGCGGCGCAAAACGAGCGAGCGTTTCCACGCGACGAAAGTCAGATCGCAGCGACTAACCAGAATCGGTGCGCATCTTTCTCGATGCCAACGTTTTGTTCTCTGCCGCCAAATCCGATGGTGCGGTTCGCGAATTGATGGTCCGATTACGCAAGGGTGGACACGCGCTGTGCGCGGACCTGTATGTGATCACCGAAGCACGAAGGAATCTCGAAGCCAAGAGTGAGGCGGGGGTCGCGGCGTTGGATGCCTTGCTCGAGCACGTCGAAGTCGTGCCATTTCGGCATCATCAACTGCCCGCGAAACACGCGGCATTGCTGCCAGAGAAGGATCGCCCGGTGCTGGCGGCTGCGATAGGGGAAGGCTGCGATGTGTTGGTCACTGGCGATCGCAGACATTTCGGCAAGTTGTACGGTCGAACCGTCGGTGGTGTGGTGATCCACTCGCCAAGCTCATTGGCCGAGGCATTGTTGTGAGTGCGTCGCGCCGTCGGCCGCGATATTGGCCCGACGGATTGAGCGTCAGTATTCGAGGTGCGCGCGGATGCCGATGAAGCGCGCCGGTCCGCGGTCGCGGTTGTAGCCGGGATCGCGGATGAACTGGAAATCCGGGCTCAGCGTGACGTGCGGCAGCACCTGGATCGCGTAGTACGCTTCCGCGATTTCCTCGTGGCCGTAGCTCAACGCGCCATCGCACAGCAGGAAGCCGCAGCCGCCCGCGGCGAGGTAGTCGCGGTGGTCGCGCGACAGCGCGTTCATCGCGAAGGCGATGCCAAGGCGGTCCTTCGCGCGGTGCCAGTGCACGCCCGAGACCTGCGCGCCGATGCTGGCGTCGCGATCGACTTCGGTGAACACGAACGATTCGGTGTGCCCGTCGTTCCAGCCATAGCGCGCGAACAAGCCGGTGTCGCCGCCGTCGGCCAGCGGCAGTTCGGCATTGATCGCGTAACCGTATTTGTGGTGGCCGTCCCGGTCGTCGGCGCGGATGTCGGGCGTGGTGCCGGTTTCCTCGGCGATGCGCAATGCGTCGCGATAGATGCCCATCCGCGCGATGTTGCGATATACCAGAAAGCGCAGCGCCCAGCTGTCCTTTGATTCGCGCAGGGTGAGTTCCACCTGTTCGCCGCGCGCGCGCTTCAGCGGCCATTCCAGGGTCTGGCCGTTGGAGTGCGTGGGCATCTGATAGACACCGTAACGCAGCGTCCAGTGCGGATTGACCCACGCGAACATCGCGCCGTTGGTGTAGCCGCGGGTATCGGCCGCATAGTCCCAGGCCAGCGCGTTGAAGAAAGCGCCGTCCATGAATTGCGTGCGCGCGCTGTTGGCGTAGCGGTTCTGGTCGAAGTCGTCGCTGGGCGTCATGCGGCCGAGCTTGGCTTCGAGATAGTGGTCGGATTCGGTGCCCGGCAGTTGGTCCTGTGCGCGATCGACGCTGTGCGTGGCGCCGCCCAGCGGCAGCGTCCAGCGCAGGTAACGGCGTGCGACGTAGGCGCGCTTGCCGAGGCCGGCGTTGCCCGAATGCACCACGTCGCCATTGACGACCGCGCCGACGCCGGTGGCGCCGCTGACGCCTTCGCCCTTGAACATCTCGACGTCGAAGTAATACTGGAAGTGCGCGGGCAGTTGCACGCCGAAGTACGCGCCGAAAGTGTGCGAGCGTTCGGTATCGCCGTCCGGTTTCAGGCTGAGCGGCCCGGAATAGGGCGCGCGCAGCGAATACTGATGCTGGTCGATGAAGGTGTACTGCGCGGACAGCAGTTGCGGCACGAACAGCCGCGGTGCGGCGTCGTCGGCATGGGCGATGCAGGGAAGTGCCGCGAGCAGTGCGGCAATGAAGGTGCTGCGGAGATTCATGACTGCCTCCGGTCCGCGGACGGAGGCGAGCCGCGTCAACCTGGACGAACAGCCCGCCCGCGCAAAGCCGCGGGTCGTTGCGGATTGGGTTTGGCCAAGGCAGACGTTCGCGCATCGCGAGCGGCTGCGTTGGTACTCGGGGTGCTGTCCATTGGATGCCTGGAGGGAAAACGAAAAGCCCGCGGCGGACCGAAGGCGTGCGCAAGGTACGCGCACGCCTTGAAGGTGTCAACGAAAATCTGGCGGCGGAAAAGAAAACGGCACCCGTGGGTGCCGTTTCGTTCAGGTGTGCATCATGCCGCCTGTCGCGACGCGCGCTTGCGGTCGCTTTCGGTGAGGTACTTCTTGCGCAGGCGGATTTCCTTCGGCGTCACTTCGACCAGCTCGTCGTCGTCGATGAATTCCAGCGCCTGTTCCAGCGACATTTTCACGTATGGCGTCAGCGTCAGCGCGTCGTCCTTGCCGGCCGCGCGGATGTTGGTGAGCTGCTTGGCGCGCAGCGCGTTGACGGTGAGGTCGTTATCCTTCGCGTGGATGCCGACCAGCTGGCCTTCGTAGATCTGCACGCCGGCATCGATCAGCATGCGGCCGCGATCCTGCAGGCCGAACAGTGCGTACGCGGGCGCGGGGCCGGTGCCGTTCGAGATCATCACGCCGTTGAGGCGCTTGCCGATCACGCCTTCCGACTTCGGGCCGTAGTGGTCGAACACGTGGAACATCAGGCCGGTGCCGGCGGTGAGCGTGCGGAACTCGGTCTGGAAGCCGATCAGTCCGCGCGCAGGAATCATGTATTCCAGGCGCACGCGGCCCTTGCCGTCGGGTTCCATGTTCTTGAGTTGCGCGCGGCGCGTGCCGAGCTTTTCCATCACGCCGCCCTGGTATTGCTCTTCCAGGTCGACGACCAGTTGCTCGTACGGTTCCTGCAGCACGCCGTCGATTTCGCGCACGATCACTTCCGGGCGCGACACCGCGAGCTCGTAGCCTTCGCGGCGCATCGTCTCGATGAGGATCGACAGGTGCAACTCGCCGCGGCCCGACACCTTGAACTTGTCGGGATCGGCCGTGTCTTCGACGCGCAGCGCGACGTTGTGCAGCGTCTCGCGGGTCAGGCGTTCGCGGATTTGGCGCGAGGTGAGGAACTTGCCGCCCGAGAGATCCTTGTTGCCGGCGAACGGCGAGTTGTTGACCTGGAAGGTCATGCTGATGGTCGGCTCGTCCACGGTCAGCGCGGGCAGTGCTTCCACCGCCGACGGATCGCAGATCGTGTCGGAAATGCTCAAGGATTCGATGCCCGAGATCGCGATGATGTCGCCGGCCTGTGCTTGCGGTACTTCGCGGCGCTCCAGGCCCATGAAGCCCATGACCTGCAACACCTTGCCGTTACGGCGCTTGCCTTCGTGATCGACGATCGCGACCGGCATGTTGGTGCGCACCGTGCCGCGCTGCACGCGGCCGACTCCGATCACGCCGACGTAGCTCGAATAATCCAGCGACGAGACGCGCATCTGGAACGGGCCGTCGAGATCGACCTGCGGCGGCTGCACGTGTTTCGTGATTGCTTCGAACAGCGGCGTCATGTCGCCCGAACGCACGTCGGGTTCGAGGCCGGCGTAGCCGTGCAGCGCAGAGGCGTACACGATCGGGAAGTCGAGCTGTTCCTCGTTGGCGCCGAGGCGGTCGAACAGATCGAACGTCTGGTTGACGACCCAGTCGGGGCGCGCGCCGGGACGGTCGACCTTGTTCACGACGACGATCGGCTTGAAGCCCATCTGGAATGCCTTCTGCGTCACGAAGCGCGTCTGCGGCATCGGGCCGTCCATCGCGTCGACCAGGATCAGCACCGAATCGACCATCGAAAGCACGCGCTCGACTTCGCCGCCGAAGTCGGCGTGTCCGGGCGTGTCCACGATGTTGATGCGCCATTCCTCGCCGCGCGGGTCGGTCCAGCGGATCGCGGTGTTCTTGGAAAGGATGGTGATGCCGCGCTCGCGTTCGAGGTCGTTGCTGTCCATCACGCGGTCGGGCACCACCGCGCGTTCCGACAAGGTGCCGGACTGCTTCAGCAGCTGGTCGACCAACGTGGTCTTGCCGTGGTCGACGTGGGCGACGATCGCGATGTTGCGGAGGTTTTTGATGGACATTGGCACACACGAACCGTCGCGGTCATCCGACCACGACGGCAAATACAAGAAGGATTTGCATATTCTAGCGGATTTCGGCCCCCGAAACTGAACCGAAGCGCGAAGTCGCGCCAGAGGTCCGGCAGGACCGGCATGACACGTTATCCTTGCGGGTCCGGCGCCGCGTGGCGCCGAGCAACGGAAACCCCCATGAGCCTCACCGCAACCTTTCAGACCTCCAAGGGCCCGATCCACGTACGCCTGTTCGACGACAAGGCGCCCGTGACGGTCGCCAATTTCGTCAACCTCGCACAGCGCGGGTTCTACGACGGCCTGAACTTCCATCGCGTGATCGCCGACTTCATGATCCAGGGCGGCTGTCCCAACGGCACCGGCACCGGCGGCCCCGGCTACAAGTTCGAGGACGAATGCCGCGCCGACCTGAAGCACGATGCACCCGGCAAGCTGTCGATGGCCAATGCCGGCCCGCGCACCAACGGCAGCCAGTTCTTCATCACCCACGTGGCGACGCCGTGGCTGGACGGCAAGCACACCGTGTTCGGCGAAGTCGCCGCCGCGGACGACCAGAAAGTCGTGGATGCGATTCGCCAAGGCGACACGATCGAGAAGATCACGATCGAAGGCGACACGGGCGCGCTGCTGGCTGCGCAGGCCGATCGCATCAAGCAGTGGAATGCCACGCTGGGCGCGCGCTGAGCCAGGCTTCGATCCGATACGAACAGGCCGCCCGCGGGCGGCCTGTTCATGGGTCCATCCGCTGAGCCTGGTCAGACGTGCAGGCCGGTAATCCGCAGGATCCAGATCAGGATGATCGCACCGATGATCGACAGGATGATGCCCGCGGGATGAAACGGCGTGCCCGGCGGCGGCCGGCTGAACAGGCGCGCGATCAAACCGCCGATAATCGAGCCGACGATGCCGACGATGATGGTCATGATGATGCCCATTGGCACCGGCCCCGGAAAGAAAAAGCGCGCGAGCAGGCCGACGATCAGACCGATGATGATGTACCACAGGATGTGCAGCATGCGTATCTCCTTCAGCTTGGTGACGGGATCGACGCTACGGCTGGCGGTTCGCGGGATGCCTGATTGCGTTGCCGGCCGCCGCGTACTCTAGCAACAACACGCTGCGGCGATGCACAACCGCGCATGATAAAATCCTCGGGTTGTCGCAAGCCGATCTCCATAAAGAGGTTCCCCCGATGCCCAAACTCGCTGCGCGTACCGGCCGCGCCAAGCCCAGTGCGATCATGGTGATCGCAGACAAGGCAAAGCAGCTCAAGGCCGAAGGCAAGGACGTCGTCAATTTCTCGATCGGCGTGCCGAATTTCCTGCCGGGCGACCACGTCTATCAGGCGGTGCGCGACTGGACCTCGCGCGACAGCGGCGCCTACGGCACCAACCGCGGCGCGCCTGCGCTGCTCGACGCGATCGTCGCGCATTACGCGCAGAGCGGCCTGCCCGGTTACACGCGCAACAACGTCACCGTCGGCATCGGCGCCAAGCAGGTGCTGTACAACCTGTGCGAGGCGCTGCTCGACGAAGGCGACGAGATCGTGTTCGCGGCACCGTACTGGACCAGCTACGTCGACATCGCCGAAATCCTCGGCGCGAAGATGACGATCCTGGAATGCCCGGCGGAACAGAACTACAAGCTGACACCGGCGCAGGTCGACAAGGCGCTGCAGTCGAACCCCAAGGTGTTCCTGTTCAACAATCCGTCGAATCCGACCGGCATGGTCTACACGCGCGACGAGATCGCGGCGCTTGCCGACGTGCTGGTGAAACATCCCGAAACCTGGATCATCACCGACGACATCTACAACCGCCTGGTGTTCGACGGCATCGGCTACCACAACTTCGTGCAGTTCAAGCCGGAGCTGCGCGAGCGCACCTTCATCATGGATTCGCTTTCGAAGACCTACGGCATGCCGGGCTGGCGCGTGGGTTTCGTGGCCGGTCCCGAAGCCGAGGTGAAGGCGCTGGTGACGCTCAACTCCAACCACATCACCTGCCTGCCGGAAATCACCGAGGTCGCCGCGATCGCCGCGTTGACCGGATCGCAGGACGTGCCGAATGCCAAGCGCGAGGATTTCTCGAATCGCCGCGACGAAGTCGTCAACGCGCTGCTGAAGATCCAGGGCGTGAAGTGCCCGCGCCCGCAAGGTGCGTTCTACGCGTTCCCGGACATTTCGGTCGCGTTCGGCAAATCGCACAAGGGCAAGCCGATCGCCAGCGACGTCGATTTCTGCAAGGCGCTGCTGGAAGACAAGTTCGTCGCGACGGTGCCGGGCTCCGCGTTCGGCGCGCCGCGCAGCTTGCGCATTTCCTACACCTGCGCGCCCGAACAGTTGAAGAAAGGCCTTGCGCGCATCCAGCAGTTCTTCGACGAATTGAACTGATTCGAGGATTCGCTGACCTGTTTCTTCGTAGCTTTGCTCGTCATTCCGGGGCCGCCGCTGCTCTTGCGGCGGAACCCGGAATCCAGTGCCTTTGCACCATGACCAAAGCCACTGGATTCCCGCCTTCGCGGGAATGACGAGGTTACCTTGGCTTCCTCTCTCTCGAGAGGGTGTCGTCCTGATAAGGAGTTGAATCGATGAAAGCACCTGTCCGCGTTGCAGTCACCGGCGCCGCCGGCCAGATCGGTTACGCGCTGCTGTTCCGCATCGCCGCCGGCGACATGCTCGGTCCCGACCAGCCGGTGATCCTGCACCTGCTCGAAATCACGCCCGCGCTGCCCGCGCTCAACGGCGTGGTGATGGAACTCGATGACTGCGCGTTCCCGCTGCTGGCGGGCGTGGTCGCGACCGACGACGCCAACGTTGCGTTCAAGGACGTCGATTACGCGC
This sequence comes from Rhodanobacteraceae bacterium, assembly GCA_030167125.1. Classification (NCBI taxonomy): domain Bacteria; kingdom Pseudomonadati; phylum Pseudomonadota; class Gammaproteobacteria; order Lysobacterales; family Rhodanobacteraceae; species Rhodanobacteraceae bacterium. The sequence goes on along the minus strand of CP126531.1, from coordinate 2,152,975 downwards.
TGCTGGTCGGCGCGCGTCCGCGCGGCCCCGGCATGGAGCGCAAGGATCTCTTGTCCGCCAACGGCGCGATCTTCGGCCCGCAGGGCAAGGCGCTGAATGCGCAAGCCAAACGCGACGCGAAAGTGCTGGTGGTCGGCAATCCCGCCAACACCAACGCGCTGATCGCGCAGGCCAACGCGCCCGACCTCGACCCGAAATGCTTCACCGCGATGGTTCGGCTCGACCACAACCGCGCCAAGGGCCAGCTCGCCGCCAAGACCGGCGCGCACAACACCGACGTTGCGAAGGTGATCATCTGGGGCAACCATTCCTCGACGCAGTACCCCGACCTCCACCACGCGACGGTGAAGGGCAAGCTCGCGTTGTCGCTGGTCGATCAGGCCTGGTACGAAAAGGAATTCATCCCGACCGTGCAGCAACGCGGCGCCGCGATCATCAAGGCGCGCGGCGCGTCATCGGCGGCATCCGCCGCATCGGCCGCGATCGACCATATGCGCACGTGGGCACTCGGCACCGCCGAGGGCGATTGGGTCTCGATGGGCATTCCGTCCGACGGCTCGTACGGCATCAAGCCCGGCGTGATCTATGGGTACCCCGTGACCTGCAAGAACGGCAAGTACGAAATCGTGCAGGGCCTCGAGATCAATGATTTCTCGCGCGCCCGCATGGACGCCACCGACAAGGAATTGCGCGAAGAGCGCCACGGCGTCGAAGACTTGCTGGGTTGATCCGGCGGTATCGATGGATGAAAAAGGCGGCCGCATGGCCGCCTTTTTCATGGCTCGACGCAACCGATGACAATGTGGGCCGGGACAGGCGCTAAGATGCGCCCAGCGTGACGGCGCGGTGCCTGATCGCGCGACGGGGATCGTTCGGCATGCCCGCAACCGGATTCCTGCAGGACCTGCGGCGGCACCACGTGTTTCGCGTGGCGGCCACCTATGCCGTGGTCGCCTGGCTGATCATTCAGATCATCGCGGTCATTTTCCCGCTGCTGCAGTTTCCGGCGTGGCTGGCGCGCACGCTCGTGGTGCTGGTGCTGGCGGGGTTTCCGTTCGCGCTGGTGCTGGCGTGGGCGTTCCAGGCGCCGGGCGATGCGCAGCGCGTGACGACCAGCAGCCGGCGGCGCTCGCTGCGGATCGGTTTTTCGCTCGGCGCCGTCGGCGTGCTGGTCGCCGCGCTCGGCGGCGTGGTGTGGTGGTACTTCGGGCCGATCGAACACACCTTGCGCGGTGCGGACGACGGCGCCGCGTCCGCACCGGTGGCGCTCAATCCGAAATCGATAGCGGTGCTGCCGCTTTCGGTGCTGGGCGATCCCGGACAGAGCTACCTGGGGCAGGGCATCAGCGAGGAATTGCTCAACGCCTTGTCGCGCGTGCCGGGACTGGAAGTGATCGGGCGCACTTCGTCGTTCCGTTTCCGAGGCAATGATCTCGACGCGAAGGCGATCGGGCGCGAACTCGGCGCGCGCAACCTGCTGTACGGCGTGGTGCAGCGCTCCGGCGATCAATTGCGCATCGACGTGGAACTGGACGACAGCGTCACCGGAGTCGTATTGTGGTCGCAGCAGTACAACGAAAAAATGGAAAGCCTGTTCGCGCTCGAGGACACCATCTCCAACGCGGTGGTGGCCGCGCTGCAGGTGAAGCTGGGCGGCATCGACAGCGGCAAGCTGGTGTTCAAGGGCACCACCAGTCCGCAAGCGCACGATCTGTACCTGCAAGGCTCGCGATTGTCGTGGCATACCGACGAAGCAAGCCTCGATGAGGCGCTGGTGCTGTTCAACCAGGCGATCGCGATCGACCCGAATTACGCGGCGGCGTGGGCGGGCATGGCGCGTGCGTACATCTATCTCGCCGACGTCTACCGCGCGCCGCTTTCCATCCTGCCAGCGATGCGCGGCGCCGCGGAAAAGGCGGTGGCGTTGAATCCCGATCTGGCGGAAGGACACCTGCAGCTCGGCTATATCGCGATGAGTTACGACCTGGATTTCGCCAAGGCGAAGCGGGAAATCGAACTCGCGCTGAAGTTGCGGCCCAGCCTTGCAGAGGCGCACGCGCTGATGGGCTTCTACGTGTTGCGCATCGGCAAGGATGCGGCCGCGGCACGCAAGGATTTGCAGGCGGCGGAAAAACTGGATCCGCTCAATCCCTGGTACCCGCGCTGGGAAGCCTACGCCGCGATCGCGCAGGGCAACGAGGCCGACGCGATGAAACTGGCGCAGCGCGTCAACCAGATCGATCCGTCGTTCGCGTACAACGGCGACGCCGTGGCGATGGTCGATGGCGCGTTCGGCCATTGGCAGGCTTGCGTGGATCGTTACACGCAGCAGCACGCCAAGCTGAGCACGTCCAGCCCGCAGCTCGCCATCTGCCAGGCGCACACCGGCGACACCGCGCAGGCACGCGCGACCTTGCAAACATTGTTGGCCGACGCGCAGCACCACTATGTCGATCGCACCTACATCGCCGCGATCGATGCCGCGCTGGACGACAAGGACGCCGCGATGGCGCAACTGGAACAGGCGTACCGCGATCGTTCCGCGCACATGAACTCGCTGTGGCTGAATCCGTGGTACCGCCCGCTGCACGGCGACCCGCGCTTCGAGACGCTGACCGCGCGCATCGCCGCGGGCGAGTCGGCGCAACATCCGGCAGCTTCCGCAAGTGCGTTAAAATAGCGGCTTTGCCGGAGGCCGCATGAGCGAATCCCATTCCGCGGGCGCCCGCTTCCGCGCCGCGCTCGCCGCCGAGGCGCCCTTGCAGGTGGTCGGCGCGATCACGGCGTATGCCGGGCTGATGGCGAAGCGCGTCGGCTACAAGGCGCTGTATCTCTCCGGCGGTGGCGTGGCCGCCAATTCGCTGGGCGTGCCGGATCTCGGCATCTCGACGATGGAGGACGTGCTCACCGACGCGCGCCGCATCGTCGAGGCGACGCAGTTGCCGCTGCTGGTCGACATCGACACCGGCTGGGGCGGCGCCTTCAACATCGCGCGCACGATCCGCTCGTTCGAGCGCGTCGGCGTGGCCGCTGTGCACATGGAGGACCAGGTCGGGCAGAAGCGCTGCGGCCATCGCCCGGGCAAGGAAGTGGTGCCGAAAGAGGAGATGGTCGATCGCCTGAAAGCCGCCGTAGACGCGAAAACCGATTCCAGTTTCGTGCTGATGGCGCGCACAGATGCCGCGGCAGTGGAAGGCATCGACGCGGCGATCGAACGCGCGGTGGCCTACGTCGAAGCCGGCGCCGACATGATCTTCCCCGAGGCGATGAAGACGCTGGACGATTACCGCAAGTTCAAGCAAGCGGTGAAAGTGCCGATCCTCGCCAACCTCACCGAGTTCGGTTCCACGCCGTTCTTCACCGTCGACGAATTGCGCGGCGTGAGCGTCGACATCGCGCTGTACTGCTGCGGCGCGTACCGCGCGATGAACAAGGCTGCGCTCGGGTTCTACGAAACCGTACGCCGCGACGGCACGCAAAAGGCGTACGTGCCACAGATGCAGACGCGCGAAGAGCTGTACGACTTCCTGGGCTACCACACCTGGGAAGACAAGCTCGACGCACTGTTCGCGGCAAACAAATAGGCGAGCCGCGATGCCCGTCCGACATGGCGAAAGCGCTTCGGTTCCGGTGGTGAAGAAACCCGTGCGCGAAATCCGCTGGGACGCCGCCGCCGCGGTCGTCGCGTCGCTGGTGGGTTTGCTGGCGTTGCTGGTCGCGGCCTACACCGCTTACATCCAGCGCCAGCAGGTGCGCGCGCAGGTGTGGCCGTACCTGATGTGGGCGAACAGCGACAGCGGCATGGACTACCTGTGGATCAACAAGGGCGTGGGACCGGCGATCATCAGGAATGCGGTCGTGCTGGTCGATGGCAAGCCGCAACATGACTGGAATGCCGTGATGCGTTCCATGCAGGTCGCTCCGCAGGATTACGGGCAAAGCACCTTCAACCACAACGTGATTTCGGCCGGCGAAACGCTGGAGTGGATCAAGTTCAAGGACCACGACCACTTCCTGGCTTTCCGCGATGCCTCCAGAAAGCACCTGGCCTTCAAGGTGTGCTACTGCTCGACGCTGGGGGATTGCTGGGTGAACGACAGCACGCGCAGCGATGGCAATAACCGCATCGAGGTCGGGAAATGTCCCGCGGTACCCGACGCGCGGCAATTCGATGACTGATGCGAATGGCCGAGACGGATGACAAGCAACGCTCACGGGCGCGCCAGATCAGGTGGGACGCGGTCGCGGCAATCATCGCGTCGCTGGTCGGCTTCCTGGCGCTCGTCGTCGCGGCCTACACCGCGTACATCGAACGCTACATCGCCGAGATTCAGACCAAGCAGGTGCAGGCGCAGGTATGGCCGTGGATGGAAGCCGGCAACAACGACACCACGTTTGCCATCGAGGTTTACAACAAGGGCGTCGGTCCCGCGATCGTGCGCAGTGCGCAGATCTGGGTGGATGGCAAGCCGCAAACGAACTGGGACCACGCGCTCGATGCGCTCGGTGTGGCGAAGCCGCGCCCCTACAGCGAATCCACCATTTATCCGGGCGTGGTGAGCGCCGGCGAGACGGTGCCTGTCATCAAGTTCGCCTCGAGCGAGCCCTATCAGCAATTTCGCACGGCGGCGATCCAGAAGCACATGACCATCGCCATCTGCTATTGCTCGACGCTGGGCGAGTGCTGGCGTTATCGGGACGAACACCTGGTCGGCTACAAGCAGGGCACCCTGAAGGTGGACCCCGTGGCCCAATGCCCGCGCGTGGCGCCGTCCGACGTGTTCAACAATTGAACGACAATCCGTGGTGCGCCTGCCGCATCGCGCAGATTCCACTGGAGAGAAAGCAATGAGCGACAACGTACAGGCCCTTCCAAAAGCCAAGAAGTCGGTGGCGCTTTCCGGCGTCGCGGCCGGCAACACCGCGCTGTGCACGGTGGGCCGCAGCGGCAACGACCTGCACTACCGCGGTTACGACATCAAGGATCTGGCGACCAAGGCCACGTTCGAGGAAGTCGCGCACCTGCTGGTGCACGAACACTTGCCGACCTGGGCGGAATTGAACGCGTACCGCGCGAAGTTGCAGCGCCTGCGAGGGCTGCCGCATCCGGTCAAGACGGCGCTGGAGCTGTTGCCGGCCTCCACGCATCCGATGGACGTGATGCGTACCGGGTGTTCGGTGCTAGGCACGGTGCTGCCGGAAGCACGCGACCACAACGTCACCGGCGCACGCGACATCGCCGATCGCCTGATGGCGAGCTTCGGTTCGATGCTGCTGTACTGGTACCACTTCAGCCACAACGGCCGCCGCATCGACGTCGAAACCGACGACGTGACCATCGCCGCGCACTTCCTGCACGTGCTGCACGGCAAGCCGCCCAGCGAGCTGCACGCGAATGCATTAGACAAATCGCTGATCCTGTACGCCGAACACGAGTTCAATGCGTCCACCTTCGCGGCGCGCGTGATCGCCGGCACCGGCAGCGATTTCTATTCCGCGATCACCGGCGCGATCGGCGCGCTGCGCGGGCCCAAGCACGGCGGCGCCAACGAAGTGGCGATGGAGATCATCAGCCGCTACCGCAGCGCCGATGCGGCCGAGGCCGACATCCGCCAGCGCGTCGCCAACAAGGAAATCGTGATCGGCTTCGGCCATCCGGTTTACACGATCGGTGATCCGCGCAATCCGATCATCAAGGAGATCTCGCGCAAGCTGTGCACCGACGGCGGCAACCCGCGCCTGTTCGAGGTGTCCGAGCGGATCGAGAACGTGATGATGGAACTCAAGAAGATGTTCCCGAACCTCGACTGGTACTCGGCCAGCGCATATCGAATGCTGGGCGTGCCGACCGCGATGTTCACGCCGCTGTTCGTGATCGCGCGTACCTCGGGTTGGTCGGCGCACGTGATCGAGCAGCGCCAGGACGGCAAGATCATCCGGCCGAGCGCGAACTACACGGGGCCGGAAGACCAGACGTACGTGCCCATAGAGAAACGCTGATCGAAGTTTTGCGACGGCGGATACCCGAGTCGTTGTCGAGAGCGAACCCGCACGCCACCAACTGTTCCCCTCTCCCCCAAACAGTTTCACGGTTTGGGGGAGAGGGCAAAGGGTGAGGGGGAATGCGTCGGCTTACCGGAACGTTTCGATATAGCGGAAGCTCCGTCCCCTCACCCCAACCCTCTCCCCCGAGCAAAAAGCGCTCGGGGGAGAGGGGGAAAAGACCAGCACTCTCTCTCGCCGACCAGTAGCTGTCTGCGGGAGAGGGAGCGATTTGTTACGCCGCCTGATCGATGTTCTCGGCCTTCAACACCTTCTGCACGCCCGCATCCGCGCGCATGCGCTGCTCGAACTTCCCGAGGTTGTCGAGCCCCGACAGGTCGACGTCGACGTTTCTGGCCCAGCGCAGCATCACGAACAGGTAAGGGTCGGCGATGGATTTCCGGTCGCCCGCGATCCAGTCGTGCTTGCCGAGTTGCTCGTCGGCGCGTTCGAACATGCCGCGCAGTTGCGTGCGCGCGTGTTCGTGGGTTTTTTCGATGACCGCCTTGTCTTGGAGATAGTTGGTCTTGCCGAAAATCGGCTTGAACGCCGGATGCATGTCGGAGTTGAGGAATCCCAGCCAGCGGTTCACTTCCGCGCGGCTTTTCGGCGTGCCGTCGCCACCGAGCTTCACATCGGGAAACTTGTCGGCGATGTAGTTGAGGATCGCCGCGTTCTGGGTCAACGTCCAGCCATCGTCTTCCAGCACCGGCACCGCGCCCGCCGGGTTGAGCAGGCGGAAATCCGGGGTGGCGCGATGTTCGCGGCTGGTGATCACGGCCGTGTACGGATGGCCGGTCCATTCCAGCGCGATGTGATCGGCCATCGAACAGGCGCCGGGCGTGGTGTACAGCTTCATGGGAGCTCCTTGGCGAATGAAACAATCCTTTCATATGTGGTTCCGCGCGGACGCGGATCAAGCGGCGGCGATGCCGATGCGCACCCACTTGTTCATTTCTGCAGTGCAAAAAGTGCAATTGGTTTTGAAAAAAGGAAAAAGACATCGGGTGTTTTGACAAGCCGTGCACAGTGCGCGTCGCGCAAGTGCTTGAAAACGCGCCCCCGGATCGTTTGCCCATGCTGGCACGCCGCATGCTCTCCAAGGTTTCGCCAAACCGGCAACCAACGGAGAGATCTCCATGCGCAAGACACAACTGGTATCGGCAGTCTGCCTCGGGCTTGGACTGTCGATGGCTTTTTCGATTTCCGCGCAGGCGCAGGACGCCTACGCCAACGGCGAAGGCAGCGCGGCAGCCAACAACGCCGGCACCGCATCGTCCTCGATAAGCTCGTCCTTCAACACCAGCGAAGCCGTCGCGAATACCACCTTGACCGGGTCGGTTTCCGGCGTAAGCGTGTATGGCATCGGCAACGTCGCCAACAACTGGGGCAATGCCAATGGCGGACACGGCGCGAGCGGCGGTGATGGCTCCGGCGGCTACGGCGTCGGCGGCTATGGCGGCGACGGCGGTCACGGTGGAAACGCCCACGCGCGCACCGGGCGCGGCGGTGATTCCAACAGCAGCGCCGGCTCCAGCTATTCGATCGGCGGCTTCGCGTCGGGCGGTTACTCGGGCGCGGGCGGCAAGGGCGGCGGCGCGTCGGCGCATGCGCGCGGCGGCGATGCCAGCGGCAGCTACTACGCGGTCGGTGGCGCGGGCGGCACGGCGACAGGCGGAACCGGCGGTGCGGGCGGCAGCAGCGGCGCGTCGGGCGGCGGCACGGGCGGCAGCTCGATGGCCAGTTCGACCAGCACGTCGGGCAGCGGCGGCGCAGGTGGTTCTTCCAGCGCAACCGGCGGCGCGGGCGGCATGGGCGGTGCGGGTGGTTCCGGCACGGGTGGCAACGGCTATGCGGGCGCCGGTGGCGCAGGCGGAGCCGGCGGCTCGAACAGCGTCGATGCCGGTTCATTCGACATGTCCAACAACATGAGCGGCGCTGCGGCCGCGGCCGCGGGCATCACCACGATGGCGCAGAACAGTGGCGCCGCGTCGCTGATCCAGCAAGGCGTCACGGTGCAGGCCAACCTCACGGTCGGACACTGAAGTCAGGGCGAGGAACCCGCGTCGTGGAAAGGAGTTCCACGACGCGGGAATGTTCAGCGAATGCGCGCGTTCGCGCTTCGGGAGTCATGCCATGCATTCTCCATTGCCATGTTGCACCGTGCTGTTCGTGTTGATGGGAGCCGGCTTGCTGGCCGCAGCCCATGCGGCTCCGCCGGCTGCGCCGCACACCGTGCTTGTTCCTATTCCAGCGCGCGCTCCCGCTCATTCGGCTGCGCCGGTCTCGTCGCCTGCGCCGGGCCTGGGGCCGAGCGTCGGCAACGCCGAACTGGCGCGCCTCAATGGCGGCACCAGCACCTACGACACCATCACCTTGAACGGCACTGTTTCCAACACGACCACCACGGATGCCGTTACCGGCCTCAACGAAATCGGCGGCGGTGCATTCGCCAACGCGGTCGGGTTTCCGATGGTGATACAGAACAGCGGCAACAGCGTGCTGATCCAGAACGCCACCATCATCAACGTGCAGATGCAGCCATGAGGCGACTGTGGCTGCTCGTGCTTCTCGCCTGGCTGCCGCTGTCGGCGATCGCGGGCAGCCTGCAGATGCCGAACGTGGCCGGCGCGAATTACCGCGTGCCGGTCACGACGCTGAAGGAAGAACGCTTCCGCAACACGATCCACCAGCAATACGATTTCAGCTGCGGCTCGGCGGCGGTCGCCACGCTGCTCACCTACCAGTACGACTTTCCGATCAGCGAACGCATCGCGTTCCTGGCGATGTACCAGCACGGCAACCAGGCAAAAATCAGGAAGGAAGGGTTTTCGTTGCTGGACATCAAGCGCTTCCTGGCGGCGCTCGGTTTCGACGCCGACGGTTTCGTGGTGCCGCTCGGCAAGCTGGAGCAGGCGCACCTGCCCGCGATCGTCCTGATCGACGTGCAGGGTTACCACCATTTCGTGGTGATCAAGGGCATGTTCGCCGGCCGCGTGCTGGTCGGCGACCCCGCCAAGGGCACGCGGTCGATTCCGGAAACGGAATTCGAAAAGATGTGGACGAACCACCTGGTGTTCGTGGTCCACAACCATCGCGACGTGGCGATCTTCAACAGCCGTGACGACTGGCGCGCCGCGCCGATGGCGATGCTGGGAAGCGGCGTAGACCGCCAGGGGCTTTACAACGTAGTGATGCCACGGAACGGCGTCAGCGGCTTCAACGGCGTCAGCGGGAACTAAAGGAGAGCCGTCAGTGAAGACGAAAAATATCTGGGCGTGTGCATTGGCAGCGATCGCGTCGTTCGCCGGCGCGGCACATGCGGCGCCGCCAGCGAGTGCGCAGCCGGCTGCCGCGTTGGCGCTGTTTGGCGTTGCGCCCGCGAGCGACAGCGAGCTGTCGGCGGCGTGCGGCGGTTACGACCTCGGCAACGGGCTGATGGTCTCGTTCGGCATCAGCCGGCTGGTCTACATCAACGGCGGTCTGGCCGCGAGCATCAGCGTCAACATCCCCGATCTCTCGCACATGGATGCGACGCAGGCGAACGCGCTGAAGTCGCTGCTCAACGGCATCACCCTGATCCGCAACGGGCCGGGCAATTTCACGGATCCGGCAGCCTTCAACGGTGCAATCGGCGCAATCGTGATCCAGAACACGCTCGACAACCAGCGCATCCAGGCGCTGACCACGTTCGATGCGCGCGTCAGGAACCTCGGGATGTTCAACGCGCTCAACCTTGGCAACACTTTGCAGTCCGCCTTGATCAACTCGCGCGGGCAGTGACGTCCGCTTTCCGCGCGTGCAACGCCCCATCCGGACAACGACAAGGAGAAACGGCGATGCGGACGCGAACGAATGACTCTTCGCTGGGCAAACCGCTGCTGGCCGGATGCGCGGGCCTGTTGATGCTCGCGGGCCTCACTTCGGTGCAGGCCGCGCAGGACGACGAGGCGGCGCTGCAGGGCGCGCGGCAGAGCCAACTGTCCGCCGCGGTGCGCAAGAAACTGGCCGTGCAGGACGCGGAGCTGCGCGCCTTGCGCCGCGAGATCGCGGCGCAGAAAAAACTGATGGCGCAGCAGGACCGGCAGATCGCGAAGATCGAGCACGATCTGTCCGTGCAGCAGGACGAATACCTGGCGCTGCGACAGTCGATCGGTGCCGGCGAACTGGCGGCGCAACGTGGCGGCGCCGCGCCGGGCAGCGCCGGCGTTGGCGCGCCATCGTCCGCGCCATCCGCGGACGGCACCGTTCCCTACACCGCCTCGGACGTCGCCGCGGTCGGCCAGCAGCGGGTCGGGGCTGCGCCGCAGTCCGATACGCGTCCGCCCGCGGTGGCGCCGATCTTCGATCAACCCGGCGTGCTGACGCCGCGCGGCAAATTCGTGATCGAACCGTCGTACCAGTTCGGCTATTCCTCGACCGATCGCGTCGCGCTGATCGGTTACACCATCATCCCGGCGCTGGTGATCGGCCTGATCGACGTGCGGCAGGTGCGGATCACCAACCAGATCGCGGAACTGACCGGGCGCTACGGCATCACCAACCGGCTCGAAGTGGAGATGCGCGTGCCGTACGTGGATGGACATACCGACACCACCAGCCGCGAGATCTTCACCGGCAGTGCCACGGACCGGGTGTTCACCACCAACGGCAAGGGCATCGGTGACGTCGAGGCGACTGCACGCTACCAGTTCAACGATGGCGGTGCGGATCGGCCGTATTACATCGGCTGGCTGCGCTTCAAGTCGCGCACCGGGCGCGATCCGTTCGAGGTCACGACCGATTGCGTGCAGCGCTGCATCCAGAACACGACCGGCACGGGACTGCCGCTGGAGATGCCGACCGGATCGGGTTTTTATTCACTGCAACCCGGGTTGACGTGGTTGCTTCCCTCCGATCCGGTGGTGTTCTTCGGCAACCTGAGTTACCTGCACAACTTCCCGCGCAGCAACGTCAGCCTGACGCTGGTGGGCGGCGTCAAGGAGCCGCTGGGCAAGGTCGCGGTGGGCGACGTGTACGACGCCAGCGTCGGTGTCGGACTGGCGCTCAACGACCGCGCATCGATCAGCCTCGGCTACGACCAGAGTTTCGTGGGCGCGACCCGCGTGAACGGACAGACGCTCGCCGGCTCGACGCGCACCGTGCTCGGCAGCCTGCTGGTCGGCGGTTCCTACAAGATCAACGACCACCGCACCTTGAACGTGGCGCTGGGCGTCGGCGTCACCCGCGACACGCCCGATGTCACCTTGACGATACGCGTGCCGATCACGCTGTGACGGCGCGCCTCACGCGGCGCGCCCGTTGTGCTGGGGCGCATCGCCCAGCACGTCCTCGCCGATCAGTCCCTGCGCGCGGTAGCGCAGCAGCTTGTTGTAGATGGTCTTGAGCGAAACGCCGAGCACGCGCGCGGCTTCGCGCTTGTTGTTGCGCACGTGCGCCAGCGTCTTCAGCATCACCTCGCGTTCGATGGCTTCGAACGACATGCCGACCGTGAAGTGGATGGTGTCGTCCGGTGCATGTGGCCAGGACGTGCCGCCCGTTGCGGCGCGGTTGTCGTGCGCGGACTGGATGTCGCCGATGCGGCGGCGGCGAAGCACCTGCACGGGCTCGTCGCCGATCTCGACGGCATTGCCGTCACCGGCGGTGATGTAGTGGCGCCCGACCGTGTGCAGTAATTCGCGTACGTTCCCGGGCCACGCGCGCGCGGCCAGTTTCGCCAGCGCATCCGGCGCAAACTGCTTGGCTGTGCCGTACCGTTCGTTCAAACGGTCGAGGAAATGCTGCGCCAGCAGCGGAATGTCTTCGCGCCGTTCGCGCAGCGGCGGAAGGGCCAGCGGAAATTCGAGCAGGCGGAAATAAAGGTCGGCGCGCAGCTCGCCCGCGGCAACCGCCTGCGGCAGGTCGCGGTTGGAGGCCGCGATCACCCGCACGTCGACCGGGAATTCGCTCGAGCCGCCGACACGGGTCAACGCGTGCGTTTCGATGACGCGCAACAGGTAGACCTGCAGCGCGCAGGACATTTCGGTGATCTCGTCCAGGAACAGCGTGCCGCCGCGCGCCTGTTCGAAGAAGCCGGCGTGCGATTGGGTGGCGCCCGTGAACGCGCCGCGCTCGTGGCCGAACAACTGGCTGCTCAACAGTTCGGGGGAAATGGCGCCGCAGTTCACGGCGACGAACTTGCCGGTGCGGCCGCTGAGCTGGTGCAGCGCGCGCGCCACCAGTTCCTTGCCGGTCCCGCTTTCGCCGAGCACCAGCACGCCGACATCCAGCGGTGCGACGCGCCGGATGTTCTCGAACAGCGCCTGCATGCGCATGGTCCGGCCGATCATGCCGCTGGATTCGTTGCTGGGCGGGATTTCGCGCGATGGCGTGCGTTGCAGCGCGCGGTGGACGAGCCCCAGCAGCGCTTCGAACGACATGCCCGCGGGAATGTGTTCCACCGCGACTCCGGACTTCCTTGCATGTCCGTTCGTACGCGCGCACTTCCTTTCGTCGACGAGCACGATGCGGCCTTGCCGCGTCATGTCCGCGGCGAGAAACCGTTCGAGGTCTTCCCGCTCGAGCTTCGAGGTATCGACCAGGATCAGGTCGAATTGTTTTTTCGCGACCAGCTCGTGCGCCGCACGCAGTTCGGTGAGGCAAGTCAGTTGGCAGCGAACGGTGTCCACGGCGACCGTCGCCATCGCCGCCAGGTTGGCGTTGCCGTTGACCAGCAGAACGTGACCCGCACCGGTAGCCATGACCCCGCTCCTTGCGTGGGCGCGGAAGGCTTGGAGGATCGATTCTAAGTAGCTGACGAGAAGGTGAATGAATGCGGCGCGCGGGGTTTATCCGGTGTTCACCATGCTTAACGCGTTGCGTGGCCGATTGGACGGAAGAGACGCGATGCTGAACGGGTGCTTCCGCTGGCGCCGCGCGGCACGCCTACAAGGTGGAAGAGAGCTCCGTCGCTTGCCGGATCGCGCGTTTCGCATCGAGTTCCGCCGCGACGTCGGCACCCCCGACCAGGTGCACGGCGATGTCCCGCGCGGCCAATTCGTCCGCGAGCACGCGGTTGGATTCCTGCCCGGCGCAGATGACCACGTTGTCGACGCCGAGCGTTTGCGGCTTGCCATCGACGCTGATGTGCAGGCCGGCGTCGTCGATCTTCTCGTAGGTGACGCCACCGAGCATCTTCACGCCCTTCGCCTTCAAGGCCGCACGATGCACCCAGCCGGTGGTCTTGTTGAGGCGCTTGCCGGGTTTGCCGGGCGTGCGTTGCAGCAGCCACACTTCGCGGGGCGAGGCTTCGACTTCGGGTTTGTCGAGTCCGCCGCGATGTTCGAGCGTGATATCGACGCCCCATTCGCGCGTCCAGCGCGCGATGTCGGTGGTGGGTGAGGGCGGCGGCTGGGTGAGGAATTCGGCGACGTCGAAGCCGATGCCGCCCGCGCCGATGATGGCGACGCGCTTGCCGATGCTGCGGTGGCCCGCCACGGCATCGTGGTAATCCATCACCATCGGGTGGTCCTGTCCCGGAATCTTCGGGTCGCGCGGCGTCACGCCGGTGGCGATGACCACCGCGTCGAAATTCGCGGCCTGCAAGGTCGCCGCGTCCGCACGCGTGCCGAGGTGCACGTCGACGCCGCGTTCGGCGAGCAGATTGCTCCAGTAGCGCATCGGTTCGGCGTATTCCTCCTTGCCGGGGATGCGCATGGCGAGATTGAACTGGCCGCCGATCTGGTTCGACTGCTCGTACAGCGTCACCGCATGGCCGCGCTGCGCCAGCGTGGTCGCGGCGGCAACGCCGGCGGGACCGGCGCCCACGACCGCGAAACGTTTCTTCTGCACGACCGGCGCATCGACCAGTTCGGTTTCGAAACACGCGCGCGGATTCATCAGGCACGACGCGCGCTTGTTTTCGAACACGTGGTCGAGACAGGCTTGGTTGCAGGCGATGCAGGGGTTGATCAAGGCGCTGCGTCCGCCGCGCGCCTTGGCGATCCATTCGGGATCGGCAAGGAACGGGCGCGCCATCGACACCATGTCGGCATCGCCGCGCGCCAGCACCTGTTCGGCGACCTCGGGCATGTTGATGCGGTTGGTGGTGATCAGCGGAATGCGGATGCTTTCCTTCATCCGCCGCGTGACCCAGGTGAAGCCTGCGCGCGGCACGCTGGTGACGATGGTCGGGATGCGCGCCTCGTGCCAGCCGATGCCGGTGTTGATCAGTGTGGCGCCCGCGGCTTCGACCTGCTTTGCCAGCGCGACGATTTCGTCCCACGCCTGCGCGCGATCCACCAGGTCCAGCATCGATAATCGATAGATAATGATGAAATTGCGCCCAACCGCTTCGCGCGTGCGGCGCACGATCTCGACCGGGAAACGCATCCGGTTTTCCGCCGAACCGCCCCAGCGATCCTTGCGCTGGTTGCTGCGCTCGGCGAGGAACTGGTTGATCAGGTAACCCTCCGAACCCATGATCTCGACGCCGTCGTAGCCGGCGTCCTGCGCGAGCTTCGCGCAGCGCGCGAAGGCGCGGATGGTGCGCTCGATGCCCGCGTCCGACAGCGCGCGCGGCGTGAACGGCGTGATCGGCGATTTGATCGCCGACGGTGCCACCGATAACGGGTGGACACCGTAGCGTCCCGCGTGCAGGATCTGCAGGCAGATGCATCCGCCCGCGGCGCGCACCGCTTCGGTGATACGGCGATGCGGTGCGACTTGCCAGCGCGACGACAAGCGGCTGGAAAACGGCTTCAGCCAGCCCGCGATGTTGGGCGAGAAGCCCCCCGTCACCATCAGGCCGACGCCACCGCGTGCGCGCGCGGCGAAGTATTCCGCGAGTTTTCCGAAATCGCGCGCGTGGTCTTCGAGACCGGTGTGCATCGAACCCATCAATACGCGGTTCGGCAACGTGCAGAAGCCGAGGTCGAGCGGCGCGAACAGATGCGGGAAGGCGGCGCGATCGGAGCTGTCGGATGAAGTCATCGCGGCGAGCATGCCGTCACGCTGCGGCGCCGGCAAGTGCGCGCTAAGCTGGCGCGGTCGCGTCCGGCGTGGCGCAGGGTGGAAGGGGAATGGCATGGCACGTTCGCGGGCGTGGTGGGCGGTCACCCTGGTGGCCTTGTTGATTGCGATTCCCCTGGTGTCGCAGGCAGCGCAGCCGTTCCAGCTGGATGACCTGCAGAAACTCGTGAAACTTTCCGATCCGCAGCTTTCGCCGGACGGGAAATTCGTCGCGATCGTGGTGAGCACGCCAAACTCGAAAACCGACAAGCACGACACCCGGATCGATGTCGTCGACGTGGCGAGCGGCGCGAAACGCACACTGACGCACGATCGCGAAGACGTGTCGTCACCGCGCTGGTCGCCCGACGGCACGCGGCTCGCGTTTCTCGCCAAGGACGACAAGACCAAGCAATCGCAGATCTACGTGATGCCGATGGCGGGCGGCGATGCGCAGCGCATCACCGACACGAAGGAAGGCGTCGACGAATTCACCTGGAGCCCGGACGGCACCCGCCTCGCCTACATCACCGAGGATCCGCCGGTGAACGAGAAGGCGATCAAGGCGCACGACAAGGCGTTCCAGGTGACCGACGGCAATTTCCTGCTGCGCAAGGCGCTGGCGCCGTGGCACTTGTGGGCGGTGGCAGCGACCGGCGGTACGGCGACGCGATTGACGCAAGGCGAGTTCTCGCTGCAGACCGACCAGGAAGGCGCGACGCCGCTGGTGTGGACCCGCGACGGCAAGTCGATCGTGTTCACGAAGTTTCCGAGTCCGTATTGGGGGCCGTCGTTCCGTTCGGTGATTGCGGAAGTCGCCGCGGACGGCAAGGGCCAGCCGGTCACTATCGTCAATGACCAGGGCGCCAACGATTTCGCTTACGCGCTGGGCAGCGACGCGTATGCGTTCGTGCGTGCGCGCAACGGCGACCAGAACGACGGCAACGCCGTGTACGTGGGCGGACACGGCAAGACGCTCGACGCGACCGCGGCGCTGGCGCGCAATATCAATGCGTATGCCTGGCTGCCATCCGGCAAGGCGCTGCTTTTGCAAGGCGACCTGGGCACGCGCTCGATGTTCTGGGAGCAGCCGCTCGATGGCGCGGCACGCGTGCTCGATCTCGGCGATATCGAAGCCGGCAATGACTTGAGCGTCGCGAAGGACGGCGAGGTCGCGTTCATTGGCGACACTCCAACCCATCCGGGCGAGTTGTACGTGATGGCATCGGCACGCGCGAAACCGCGCCGCCTCACCGACGTCAACGCATTCGTGGACCAGCTCGACCTCGGTCGAACCGACTCGGTGCAGTGGAAGAGCGACGACGGCATGGATGCGGATGGCGTGTTGACGTATCCGGTCGGCTATCGCAAGGGCAAGACCTATCCGCTGGTGCTGGCGATCCACGGCGGTCCGGAAGCCGCATCCACCGTGCGCTTCACGCCGCTGACGCAGCTGCTCGCGGCGGCCGGCTTCATCGTGTTCCAGCCGAACTACCGCGGCAGCACCAATCTCGGCGATGCCTTCCAGCACGCGATCTACCGCGACACCGGCGAAGGTCCGGGCAAGGACGTGATGGCGGGCGTGGCCGCGGTCGAGAAACTCGGCAGCGTGGACAAGGACCGCATCGGCGTGTCCGGCTGGTCGTACGGCGGCTACATGACCACTTGGCTGACCGGCCACTACGATGCATGGAAGGCGGCCGTGTCCGGCGCCGCGCTGACCGACTGGGTGATGGATTACACGGTCGCGTATTACCAGATGGGCGACACGTATTTCTTCGGTTCGACGCCTTGGACCGCGGCCGGCTGGGACATCTGGCGCCAGCAATCACCGATCACCTACGCGCGCAACGTCAAGGCGCCGACGCTGATCATGGGCGACGTCGACGATCCCAACGTACCATTGTTGAACAGTTACGAGTGGTACCACGCGCTGCGCGACAACGGCGTCACCGTCGAGTTCTGGGCGTATCCCGCCGACACGCACTTTCCGGGCGACATCGTGCAACAGACCGACGTGTACCGGCGCTGGGTCGGCTGGATGACGGCGCATCTCAAATAAGGGGAAGTCACATGGGCAAGTTCGCACGCACGTGGCAATTGATGGGCGCGTCCTGGCGGATGTTGCAGCAGGACAAGCGCCTGATCGTGTTTCCGCTGATCTCGGGCGTGGCACTGGCGGTCATCATCGCGTTGTTCGCCGTGCCGGTGTTCGTCGCGTTGGCCAGCCACCCGCACGCGGGCGCGCCCGTGCGCATGACGCTGCCGATGTACGCGGCGATGTTCGTGTTCTATTTCCTCGATTACTTCGTGATCATCTTCTTCAACGCGGCGCTGATCGCCTGCGTGTTGAAGCAGATCGATGGCGGGCAACCGACGCTCGGTTATGGTTTGGCGGTTGCGCGCCAGCGGCTTCCGCAGATTTTCGGCTGGGCGCTGCTGACCAGCACCGTGGGCATCCTGCTGCGGATGCTGGAAGAGAAGGTGGGCTTCGTTGGGCGCATCGTGGTCGGCCTGCTCGGCATGGCCTGGTCGGTCACGTCATTCCTCGTCGTGCCGGTAATGGTGGTCGAGGACTCGGGCCCGATCGAGTCGTACAAGCGTTCCGTGGAAATGCTGCGGCAAACCTGGGGCGAACAGATCATCGGCAACGTCAGCTTCGGGCTGATCTTCGGCCTGTTCGGCATCGTGCCGGCCATGATGCTGTTCTTCCTCGCCGCGCTGGGCGGACGGGAAGTGTTTTTCGTGGCGGTGGCGATCCTCGCGGTCTACCTGGTGGCCCTGGCGCTGGTGCAATCCACCTTGCAGACGATCTACCAGGTCGCAATCTATCTGTATGCCGCGAACGGCGAAGCACCGCCCGGATTCGACAACCAGCTGGTGGCCGGCGCGTTCCGCGAGAAGCAGGCGAGGCGCTGGATTTGAAAAGTACGGCCGTGACGGAAGGAGAGGTTTCGAGGTGAATCCGCAGGACGTGCTGCACTTCTGGTTCGAGGAGGCGACGCCGGAGCAATTGTTCGAGAAGGACGTGGCGTTCGATGCCGCAATCTGCACACGTTTCGGCGAAACGCACGCGGCGGCCGCGCGCGGCGAACTCGCTTCGTGGCGCGAGACGCCCGAAGGCAGGCTGGCCGAGATCATCGTGCTCGACCAGTTTTCGCGCAATCTGTTCCGCGATGACGCGCGCGCCTTCGCGAGCGACGGCATGGCGCTGGTGCTGGCGCAGGAAGCGATCCGCGCGGGCGCCGACCAGGGCTTGCCGCCCGCGCGCCGCGCGTTCCTGTACATGCCGTTCATGCATTCGGAGTCGCGCGTGATCCATGCCGAGGCCGAGCGCCTGTTCCGGCAGCCGGGACTCGAAAACAACTATGCATTCGAGTTGAAGCACAAGGCGATCATCGATCGCTTCGGGCGCTTTCCGCATCGCAACCACGTGCTCGGACGCACCTCGACGCCCGAGGAACGCGCGTTCCTGGAACAGCCCGGATCGTCGTTCTGACATTGCGGTCCGGATTCACTCCGTGCGCGGAGCCTGGCGCCGCCGCATCCACCAGCCGGCACCCGTCACGCCGAGAACCAGCACGGCGTCCACGAGGTAACGCAACGGGTCGTGCGCGTCGAACCAGCCGTTCACCAGCCTATCGCGCGTGAGCATGCGCGCGGCGGTCCACGCGATCGCCGCCGCACCGATGTAGATGATGATCGGGAAGCGTCCGATCAGTTTCAGAAGGAGCGTCGAGCCCCACACCACCAAGGGTACGCTGACCAAGAGGCCCAGCACGACCAGTCCCAAGTGTCCGCCCGATGCGCCGGCAATCGCCAGCACGTTGTCGAGCCCCATCAGCGCATCGGCGATCACGATGGTGCCCATCGCGCTCCAGAAGCCGCTGACCTTGTGTTTGATGTTCGGGCCGGTGTCGTCCTCCTGCTTCAACAGGCGCCACGCGATCGGAATCAGCACGATGCCGCCGATCAACATCAGGCCCGGAAGCTTGAGCAGCCACAGCACCGCCGCCGTCATCGCGATGCGCACGGCGATCGCGCCGACCGTGCCCCAGAAGATCGCGCGGAACTGATGATGGGAGGGAAGGTTGCGCGCGGCGAGCGCGATCACGATGGCGTTGTCACCCGCGAGCACGAGGTCGATCACGATGATCGATCCGAGGCCGCTCCAGAAGTCGGGATCCAGCGGGTGGTGGAGCAGCTCGTTGATCGCGTACATGCGGTTCTCCTGGCGGCGACGATCGAACTCCCGCAGCCGCAGGTGCGGCACGGGATGTCGAAAGTCTCGCGCGCGGTGCTAACCGCCGTGGCGACCGGAACCTTGAAGGTTCGTGCTGACGGCCGCCACGCGGACCCGAATCACATCGGGTCCGGTGCTACTCCCTTTCGGGGGACAACGGATTCGATTGTTACCGCGCGTCGCGGCAGCCGTCAAGGCACGTCGTGCTCTGGCAAAATAACGGACTGCCTTCGCCTGACAGGAAACGTTCGTGAGCCACGCCGATATCCGTTCCGCCGCCCGCCCCGCACCCGACCAGCCGCTGGTCGACGTGGCCGACTACGTGCTCGACTACCGCGTGGAATCGCAGGAGGCGTGGGATACCGCCCGTTACATGCTGATGGATGCGCTGGGTTGCGCGATGCTGGCGATGAAGTTTCCGCAGTGCGTGAAGCATCTCGCGCCGATCGTGCCGGGCGCGGTGCTGGCGGGTGGTGCGCGCGTGCCGGGCACGGCGCTGGAGCTCGATCCCGCGCAGGCCGCATTCTGTATCGGTACGCAGATCCGCTGGCTGGATTTCAACGACACCTGGCTCGCGGCCGAATGGGGCCATCCCTCGGACAATCTCGGCACCGTGCTGGCGGTGGCCGACTGGTTGTCGCGTTCGAACATCTGCAACGGTGGCGAGCCGCTGGCCATGCGCGACGTGCTGCATTGGGCGATCAAGGCGCACGAGATCCAGGGCTGCTACGCGCTGAAGAATTCCTTCAACCGCGCCGGCATGGACCACGTGATCCTGGTGCGGCTTGCCTCGACCGCGGTCGCGACCGCGATGCTGGGCGGCACGCGCGAGCAGGTGATCACCGCCGTGTCGAACAGCTGGATCGACAATGGCTCGCTGCGCACCTACCGGCACGCGCCCAATACCGGCCCGCGCAAGAGTTGGGCTGCCGGCGACGCCTGCCGTCGTGCCGTGATCCATGCACTCAACGCGGTCAGCACCGACGAGCCGGAGTATCCCTCGGCATTGAGCGCGAAGACCTGGGGTTTCTACGATGTCGCCTTCGGCGGCAAGCCATTCGAATTCGAGCGGCCGTTCGGCAGCTACGTGATGGAAAATGTCCTCTTCAAGATCAGCTTCCCCGCCGAGTTCCATGCGCAGACGGCGGTGGAGTGCGCGATGAAGCTGCATCCGGAAGTGAAGGATCGGCTCGGCGACATCGAGCGCATCGAGATCGAAACCCAGGAAGCCGGCGCGCGCATCATCGACAAGACCGGGCCGCTGGCCAACTACGCCGACCGCGACCACTGCATCCAGTACATGGTCGCGGTGCCGCTGATCTTCGGGCGCCTGACCGCAGACGACTACACCGATGCGGTCGCGAGCGATCCGCGCATCGACGCGTTGCGCGCGAAAATGATGGTGACGGAAAATCCGCAGTTCACGAAGGATTATTTCGACCCGGACAAACGCTACATCGGGAACTCGGTGCAGGTGTTTTTCAAGGACGGTTCGCGGACGGACAAGGTTTCGATCGATTTCCCGATCGGTCATCGCCGCCGCCGCGCCGAAGGCATCCCGGTCCTGCTGGACAAGTTCCACAAGGCTTTGGCGGGTCATTTGCCTGCGGCACAAGTTACTGAAATCATTGACCTTTGCGCGCAGGTCGAGCGGTTGATGGCGATTCCGGTCCCGGAATTAATGGATTTGTTTGCCCTGCGCGGAGGCGCCTGAGTTGCAGATGAACGGATCGGCAGGTCAGAAGCGCAATTGTTTGTTTTTTGCTAAACTGGCGCAGCCGTAGCGGAACGGGCCGGGAAGGATGGCCTTCAATCCGCGCAGTGGTTCTGCGGTTTGGGAAACGGAAACACGGTTTCATCCAGAATGGTTGAAGCCTGAAGAATCAACAACGAGGAGACTCTCCGATGAAACGTAACGGCTTGTTCGCGGTCATCGCGCTGGCCTTGGGTACTGTAGGCGTGATGTCGGTCGCGCACGCACAGGACACGGGTGCAGCGGCGGAAACAACGGGTAGCTTTGCGAGCCCGAACTACAGCAACTGGTACATCGTGCCCCGCATCGGCGTGGTGTTCGGCGACAGCAGCCGCCAAGTCCAGCCAGCTCCCATGGGCGGCCTCGGTGTTGGTTTCTGGGTGAACCCGCACTTCACGCTGGATGTGGAAGCGACCGGCGACAATGCGGACTACAAGGATTCCTCCATCCGCGCCGGCAAGCAGTGGGAAACGCTGGGCGTCGACGTGGCGGCCCGCTACTACTTCATGGATCCGTCGTCGCAGTGGCGTCCGTTCTTGATGGGCGGCGTCGGCATGTGGCGTCACGCTGCCGTTTCCGGCGAGCTCGCCCAAGCCGGTGGCGCGTTCGGCAACATGGGTCCTCAAAATGGTTCTGGCTGGGGTCCGGGTGCCACGGTTGGCGTGGGCGTGCTGTACAACGTCAGCGATCGCGTCGCCCTGCGTGGCGAAATCGCGGCACGTTACTACCGTGACACGAAGTCGGCACAGCTGGCCGGGTTCGCCGGTCCGGGCCTGCCGCACACCTACGGTCCGAAGCAGTGGCTGGACTCGATGGCGACCATCGGTCTGGTGATCAACATGGGTCATGCAGCCCCGCCGCCGCCGCCGGCAGCCCCGCCGCCGCCGCCGCCGGCAGCTCCGCCGCCGCCGCCGCCGCAGAATGTGGTCATCGACCTGCGTGGCGTGAACTTCAAGTTCGATCGTCCGAAGAAGGGTGAGCACAACATCGGCCCGACGTTGAAGCCGCCGGCGTCCGATTCGATCGCGATCCTCAACCAGGCGGTCGACACCTTGAACCGCTACCCGCAGGTCACGATCGAGATCGATGGCTACACCGATTCGATCGGCACTGACAAGTACAACCAGGGCCTCTCCGAGCGTCGCGCCAACATCGTCGACCAGTACCTGACGTCGCATGGCATCGACGCGAGCCGCATCACCGCGGTCAAGGGCTTCGGCAAGGCCGATCCGGTCGACACCAACAAGACCGCGGCTGGCCGTCAGCGCAACCGTCGCGTCGAGTTCAAGGTGCAGCAGCCCCAGAGCGGCAGCATGTAAGCCGTTCGCGGAACATCGGCGGATCCTCGCTGGTGAGTCCGGTGTGACACGAAAAAGCCCGGCGCAAGCCGGGCTTTTTCTTTGTGTCCGTCGATCGAGCGTTGGGTGAAAATGGCGTCATGCGTGCAACCCGTCCGCCACGTCCCATGCCTTCGAGTGCGGCGCACCCAGCGCCTGCATTGCCGCCACGGCATGGCTTGGCGCGCGTGCTGTCGAAGCTGGGAGTGTGTTCACGCGGCGAAGCCGCGCGCCGGATCGTGTCTGGACGCGTGCGTGTGAATGGGAGACTGGTGCGCGATCCGGAATTGCCCGCCGACGCCGCAAACGACCGCATAGAGATCGACGGCCAGCCGCTGCAGGCCCGCGTACGGGTTTGCGTCGCCGTGAACAAGCCGCGCGGACTGGTGGTCAGTGCGTCGGACGAACAGGGTCGCGACACGATCTATGCGTTGCTGCAAGGCGCCGGGCTTCCGTGGCTCGCGCCCGTGGGACGTCTGGACAGGGCCAGCGAGGGGCTGTTGTTGATGAGCAACGATCCCGCATGGGCCGCGCGGCTGGCCGATCCGGAAGCGCACGTTGCGAAAACTTATCGGGTGCAGGTGCGCGGCATGCCCGATTCAGCGGCGCTCGAACGTCTGCGCACGGGCATCGTCGACAAGGGTGAGCGGCTGTCGGCGGAATCCGTGCGGATCATCGGCGGAGGTGAAAAGAATGTGTGGCTGGAAATCGTCCTGCACGAAGGCCGCAACCGGCAAATCCGGCGCATGCTCGCCGCGTGCGGGCATGACGTGTTGCGACTGATGCGCGTCGCGATCGGCCCGCTCGAACTCGGCGAGCTTCCGAAAGGCGGATGGCGTGCGTTGACCGACGCCGAGATCCGCGCATTGTCGGGTGGATAGTCGAGACTACGCGGCCTCGCGGACGCCGCCGATCCAGGTTTCGACGACCTGCAGAGACGGGTCGACCACGGTGAAGTCGGCGCGGAAACCCGTTTCGATGCGTCCGTGGGTTCGATCCAGACCGAGGAAATCGGCGGGATACGTCGACGCCATCCGCGCGGCTTCGTCCAGCGGCACGCCGAGCATGTCGATGCTGTTGCGCATGGCGTCGATCATGCTGAGCGCGGAACCGGCGAGCGTACCCGCGGCGGTCTGGCAAATGCCGTCACGCGCGATGATCGTTTCGCCGTTCAATACGTAGGACGGATCGAGCGCACCCACGGGCGGCATCGCATCGGTGACCAGGAAAAGCTTGCCGCGCGGTTTGGCCTTCAGCGCCACGCGCAGGCTGGCCGCGGCGGCGTGGTGGCCATCGACGATCACGCCGCACCAGGAATCAGGATCATCCAGAGCCGTACCGACGACACCCGGTGCACGGCTGGTCAGCGGCGACATCGCGTTGTAGAGATGGGTGAAGCCGCGCACGCCCGCATCCAGCGCTGCGCGCGTGGTCGCGTAATCGGCATCGGAATGGCCCGCGCTGACGATCACGCCTGCATCGGCGAGATCGCGGATCGCACCGGGCGATACGCATTCGGGCGCCAGGGTCAGCAGCGTCACGCCACGGTGCAGCGATTCGGCCAGCCGCAGTTCGGATGCGTCCGGCGCGTGCAGGTATCGTTCCGCATGCACGCCCTTGCGCCCACGGCTGATGAACGGGCCTTCGAGATGGATGCCCAGCACGCCGGGAACACCTTTGGCGAGTGCGTCATCGACCGCCGCGATCGCGGCGCGCATCTTGCCGGTGGTGTCGCTGATCAGGGTCGGCAGGAAACCCGTAGTGCCGAAGCGCCGGTGCGCGGCGCCGATGGCGCGGATGCCTTCGACGGTCGGCTGGTCGTTGAACAGCACGCCGCCGCCGCCGTTGACCTGGCAATCGATGAAACCGGGCAGCAGTATTTGCCCCGACAGATCGTGGACCTCGGCATCAGGCGGGACGCGTGTCGCGAGTTCCACGATGCGGCCGCCTTCGACGATCACCGCGGCGTCGTCGCGCCAACCTTGCGACGAAAGCACGCGTGCATTGGCCAGCGCGACGGACATCAAACGGTCTCGGTGACTTTGGCGAGATGCGGCGGACGGTCGGGGTCGCGGCCGCGCGCGATGGCGAGTGCGTTCACCGCACGATAGAAGCTTTGTATTGCCAGGATCGGCGCCAGCATGGGCTGACTCGTCGGGACGATTGGCAGTGCATCGCGGCCCACCGCGCCCGGCGCGGCGGTCCAGACCTCGGCGCCGCGCTGGTGGAAGTCGCGCGCGGTGGCCATGACGCCCGGCAACGCGTCGTCCTGTTGCGCGAACAACAGTACCGGCAGGCGTGGACCCACCAATTCCATCGGGCCGTGCCGCACTTCGGCACTGCTGAAGGCTTCCGCGTGCAGCGCGCAGGTTTCCTTCAATTTCAGCGCGGCTTCCTGCGCTGCCGCCAATCCATAGCCCCGTCCCAGCACGAACAGATCGTGCATGTCGCGCAGCCCTTCGACCAGCGCCGACCAGTCAAGCTCGAACGCTTGGCGCAATTGTTCCGGCAATCCGTGCAAGGCATCGAGCAGCGCCACGTCCTGCCGCCAGTGCGCGACCAGGTGCAGCACCGCGCCCAGCGATCCGATGAAACTCTTGGTGGCCGCCACGCTTTTTTCGGGTCCCGCTTGCAGCGGGATCACGGTGTCGGCCAGCGCCGCCAGCGGCGAATGTTCCGCGTTGACCAGCGCGACCACGCGTGCACCCGCATTGCGCGCAGCTTCGGCGCTGCGCAAGAGATCAGGACTGGCGCCCGACTGCGAAATGACGAGATACAAAGCGTCTCGCAACCGCAGCGGCACCGAATAAATCGATTCGACCGATGGCGAAGCCGATGCAGTGACGCAGCCGGTCTGCGTCTCGATGACGTATTTCGCGTAAGTCGCCGCATGATCCGAACTGCCGCGTGCGCAGGTGGCCACGAACGGCGGCGCGTGGTCGCGCAAGCTGGCCGCGAGTTTGCACACGGCCGCGTCGTTGCGCTCGAGTTGCCGCGCCACCGTGTCGGCGGCTTCGGCGGCTTCGCGGTGCAGCAGCGTGGCTTCGGCTTTCATCTCGGCAGACATGCGGCCATCACGCCTTCGGCCGCGGCGGTGCGGTCGAACCGCGCACCACCAGTTCGGGACTGAAGCCCTCGTTCTCGACGTCGCCGCCGTGGATCTGCGCAATCAAAAGCCGCGCGGCATGTTCGGCGATCAATTCGGTGCGCTGCCGCGAAGTGGTGAGCGAAGGCCACGAATGGCGCGAGAACGGACTGTCCTCGAATCCCGCGACCGACAAGTCGTAGGGCACGTGCAGGCCTGCCGCGCGCGCAGCGGCGAGCACGCCCGCGGCGATTTCGTCATTCGAACCGAAGATCGCGGTGGGCGGTTCGGCCAGTCCGAGCAACCGGCGCGCGCCGCGAAAACCGTCGTCGAACGAATAGTCGCCCTCCAGCACCAGTTCGTCCGACATCGGCACGCCGTAATCCTGCAGCGCTTTTTCGTAACCCTTGTAGCGCTCGGGACTGGAACGGTGCTGCTTGCCGCCCCACAGGAAACCGATGCGCTCGTGGCCGAGCTGGATCAGATAAGCGGTGATCGCGTAGGCGGCATCGCGGTCGTCCACGAACACGCACGGAAAGCCGTCGTGCGGATCCTCGGCCGCCGAAATCACGCGTACCAGCGGGATGCTGTAGGCGGCCAGTTCGCGCAGCAGCGCCATGCGCTCGGACATTGGCGGCAACAGCACCAGGCCGGCGAGGCGCGAACGGTGCACGAGGTCGCGCAATTCTTCCGCGAGTTTCGTCGCGCGCGAATCGCACGGGTGGATCTGCAAACCGAAACCCATCTCGCGGCACGCCGCCAGCGCGCCCTGCTGCACCGCGATGATGTAGTACGGGTTCGGGTTGTCGTACACCAGGCCGATGGCGTACGCCTTGGCGCTGCGCAGGCTGCGCGCGGAAAGGTCGGGACGGTAGTCGAGTTGTTCGATCGCGCGCATCACGCGCTCGCGCGTTTCGTCGCGCACCGAGCTTTCCCGGTTGATGACGCGCGAAACGGTTTTCAGCGAAACCTTGGCTTGCCTTGCGACATCCCGGATGGTGGCGGTTCCCAAGTGCGGCTCCTTGTGGTGCTTGCCGGTGCAGTACGCGCGGTCAAGGCGCCACGGCGGCGGAATCGATTGCCGCCTCGCGCGCCGGTTGTCCGGCGCGATGACCCAGCAATCCATAGAACAGAATGTAGATGTAGCCGGGCACCATCACCAGCACGAAGGCCAACTGGAAGTTGATGACTTCCTCGAGGTGCACGAAGAGTTGCGGGATCAACGCGCCGCCGGCGATGCCCATGATCAGCAGCGCCGAGCCGAACTCGGTGCGATCGCCGAGGCCCTTGATGGCCAGCGGGAAGATGGCCGGCCACATCATCGCGTTCGCGAATCCCAGCGCCGCGACGAAGCCGACCGACAGCGTGCCGTGCGTCTGCCATGCGCCGACCGCGAACAGTACGCCCAGCACCGCCGAAATCGCGAGGTAGCGCTGCTGCGAGATCACCCGTGGCGTCAGGACGACGCCCGCCAGATAGCCGATCAGCATCCCGATCATGACCCACGACGTCAGGTGCTTGGCGGTGTCCAGCGACAGCCCCGATGCCTGGCCGTAGATCACGATGCCGTCACCGACCATCACCTCGAGGCCCACGTAAATGAAAAGGCACACCACGCCCAGCCACAGGTGCGGAAAGCTGAAGATGCTGCGCTGGTGGGTGTTGCTTCGCAGTTCCTGACGCTCGTTCGCTGGTTTGATGTCCGGCAGCGAGGAAAACACGATCCACACCGCCAGCAGTGCCAACACCACCGCCATGACGACATAAGGCATGACGGCGCGCGATACGAACGCGTGCTGCAGCACCGAGCGCGCCGCAGGCGAAGCCGCGGCCTTGATCTTGTCGGCGTAGGCGGCAGCGCCGCTCAGCAGCAGCGCGCCGAACACGTACGGCGCAATGCCGCCCGCGAACTTGTTGCAGATTCCCATGATCGCCACGCGCTTGGCGCCGCTCTCGATCGGGCCGAGGATGCTCACGTACGGGTTGGATGCCGTCTGCAACAACGCCAGGCCGGCGCCGATCACGAACAGCGCCACCAGCGCGCCGACGTAGCTGTAGCCGCCCATGAAGAAGGCGAACAACACGGAGCCGATCGCCATCACCAGCAGGCCCAGGGCCATGCCCTTTTTCATGCCGGTGCGCTTCAGCACCACGGCCGAAGGCAGCGCAAGGAAGAAGTAGGACAAATAGAACGCCATCGGAATCAGGAACGCGCCGACGTTGTCCACGTCGAACCCGACCTTGACGAACAGGATCAACGACGAGTTGAGCCAGGTGACGAATCCGAAGATGAAGAACAGGACGCCGATGATCACCATCGACATCACGTAATGCGACGGCTGCGCTGCGGTTGCGTTGTTGGTCATGGGCAAGCCTGTGCGGGTGTGGCGATGGGGATTATGGGGTGGGCAACGTTGTCATATCCGTGTCCTGGGTCGAGTATCGCATGTCCTGCCTGCCGAAAAACAGCGCCCCCGCAACGGCGCGGCTTTGGTGCGACGCAACATGCATGAATGCCCGAGGGCCCCATTCCGATTGACTTTGCGCGGTCCGGCTACGGCCCTTCCGGATTGCTGCATC
Source organism: Rhodanobacteraceae bacterium (assembly GCA_030167125.1). Classification (NCBI taxonomy): domain Bacteria; kingdom Pseudomonadati; phylum Pseudomonadota; class Gammaproteobacteria; order Lysobacterales; family Rhodanobacteraceae; species Rhodanobacteraceae bacterium. The sequence goes on along the minus strand of CP126531.1, from coordinate 2,124,947 downwards.
GCAAATTGACAACGTTGTCAGCCATGACCAAACTTGCGCCATCCGAATCGCCCGAGCGCAGGATGAGTGTGGCCGCCAGTCATTTGACCCAGCACGTCAGCCTGCACACGCAGCCGTTCCTGGCTGCGGACGTGGGCGGGACCCATGCGCGGGTTGCGTTGATGCGCGCGGCCACCGACGGCAAGCGCGAGTTCGAAGTGCTGGCTTATCGCAAGTTCACCTGCGCGGATTTCGCTGGGCTGCCGGAACTGCTGACCGCATTCGTCGAGGGCGATGCCACGCTGCCGGTGCGGCGTTGCGTGATTGCCTGCGCAGGGCAGGTCATCGACGACGCGATCGTCAACGACAACCTGGCGTGGCGCGTCAGCCTGTCGCAATTGCGCGAAGCGCTGGCCTTCGACGATGTCGCGCTGCTCAACGATTTCGAAGCGCTCGGTTACGCCCTCGATGACGTGAAGGACACCGACAGCTTGTTGCTGTGCGGTCCCGAAACGTGCGGGGAGGGTCCCGCGCTGGTGGTGGGACCGGGCACCGGGTTGGGTGCGGCTGTGCGCCTGCCCGGCCCGGCCTGCGTGCGCGTGCTCGCAAGCGAGGCGGGACAAATGGATTTCGCGCCTGGCAACGCGCGCGAACGCGAAGTGCTGGCTTATCTGGCGCCCGACGGCGGCTACGTGCCGTACGAGCGCATCCTCTCGGGGCCCGGTCTGCTCACGCTGTACACCACGTTGTGCGCACTGCGGGGAAAGCAGCCGCGGCTCGCGACACCCGAGGCGGTGACCGCTGCGGCCTGCGCGGGCAGCGATGAAGATGCGGTCGAAGCGGTCGACGTGTTCTGCGCCGCGCTCGGCAGTTTCGTCGGCAATCTCGCCATGGCGTTCATGGCGGATGGCGGCGTGTACCTGGCCGGCGGCGTCCTGCCCGAAATGCGCAAGCTGTTGCAGCGCAGCCGCTTCGTGGAGCGCTGCCTCGGCAAGGGCGGCATGCGCGAATTCCTGCTGCGCGTGCCGGTGCGCCTGATCGAGCACGGCCGCCACGGCGTCATGGGCGCGGCGCATTGGTATTTCGAAAAGCACATGCGCGGTTCCGTGCGCCGCCGCGCGATGGGAGACGGCACCGCGGCGTAACGCGTTTCATCAAACATTCCGGGTGCTTCGGCATCCATCACCTGGCGAGCGAGAGAAGGGGTACGTCATGAAATTCCGCAAGAGCATGCTTTCGGCGAGCATCGCCACGGCGCTGTTGTTCGCAGCAGCTGCCCAGGCGCAGAACGCCTCGCCTCAGGGACAATCCAATGACCAGCAACAGCCACAGGCTGGTGCGGGGACGCAGACGGATTCCACGCAGAAGAAAAAGGACACCGTCCAGCAACTGGAGACCATCCAGGTGGTCGGCGTGCGCGCCGCGCAGGCGCTGTCGATCGAAACCAAGAAGGCCGCCAATTCGCAGGTCGAAGTGGTCTCCGCGGTCGACATCGGCAAGCTGCCGGCCAAGAACGTCGCCGACACCATCGCGCAATTGCCGGGCGTCAACATCGCCGACGCCGCGGGTGCCGAAGGCGGTTTCGACGAAGCCGATCGCGCCAGCATCCGCGGCAGCGCGCCGTCGTTGACACTGACCACCGTAAACGGCCACTCGATCGGATCAGGCGACTGGTTCGTGCTGGGGGGCGGCGGCACGCGCAGCGTCAGCTTCGCGATGCTGCCGTCGGAAGTCGTCAACCAGGTCGTCGTGCACATGACGCCGGAAGCCAAGCTTCTGGAAGGCGGCGCGGCCGGCACAATCGACATCATCACCCGCAAGCCGCTGGATTTCAGCCAGCAGCTTTCGCTCGAAGGCAGCGTGGGCGGCGTTTACGCCGACCTGCCCGGAAAGACCACGCCGCAGGCCAGTGGACTGCTGAACTGGAAAAACGCGTCCAGTACGTTCGGCGTGATGGTTCAGGCCTTTTACGAGAAACGCGACCTGCAGCGCGAAGGGCAGGAACTGCTCGGCTATTCGTACATTCCAACCGGTTCACCAGCCGCCCTATCGCTCGGTCTGTCTGCCGCGACGCCGGGCAGCGCAAGCACAGGCGTGTTCTATCCCAATCTCCCAGGCGCAGCGCTGTTCACGCAAACGCGCAAGCGCGAGGGCGGTTCGGTCGACCTGCAGTGGAAGGCGACCGACAACCTCACCTTCAACCTTGACGCGTTCTATTCGCACCTCGACGCGACCGACTACAACCGCAACTACATGTTGCGCACGCGCGACCAGCTGCCCAAGCAGGCCGTGACCGGCACCATCGTGGGCAACATCCTCACCAGCGCCAACCTGCCCGGTGCCGCGCCCGGCGAGCCGCTGATTTCGCAAGGCATCTACGACATGATCTCGCGTCCGGGCGAGAGCGAGTCCAGCCAGTTCGTCACGCTGGACGCGGATTGGCAAGCCACCAACAACCTCGGCTTCAAGTTCCAGATCGGCACGACCAAGGGCACCGGCAACACGCCGACCCAGGACGTGATGGAGATGGACACCGGTTTTGGCTCGACCGCCAGCTACGCGATGAACGGGCTGGGTACGCCGCTCAACTGGAGCATGAGCGGCACCAACAACGCGTTCGATCCCGCGACCGCCGGGCTGGACTGGATCTTCGGCGAACAGAACATCCACGTGGTCGACAAGGAGCGCTGGTTCCAGGCCGACGGCACCTACGATTTCGACAATGCCGGTCCGTTGTCCTCACTCGAGTTCGGCGTGCGCTACGCCAAGCACGATCACGACAGCCCGACAGATATCGCGCAGGGTCCGAACTTCGCATCGGCCGTGCAGTTCGGACAGAACTCCACGATCTATCCTCCGGCGGGCGGCAACTATCCGGGCAGCTTCGCCAGCGACCTCGGCGTGGGCCAGATGCCTTCCGACATCTGGTTCTGGACGCCGGCGCAGCTCGCGCAGTTGAACGCGCTGTATGCGAATCGCAAGGTGACGGACGACCCCGGCACCTCGCGCTTCTATCCGAACGGCATCTACAGCATGACGGAGAAGAACGGCGCGGCGTACATCCAGGCCAACTTCACGGGCGAACACTGGACCGCGAACGCCGGCCTGCGCTACGTGTCCACCGACGAGAACATCGGTTACACCAGTCCCGGTATCCAGGAAGCTAGCTATGCGGTCGGCTCGCCGCCCTCCGCGTTTTACCCGGGCGGCTGGTACTGGAACTACTACAAGCACAACTACAACAAGGTGCTGCCGAGCTTCAACGTGAAGTTCGACCTCAATTCCGACGGCAGCCTGCTGACGCGGTGGTCGGCATCGCAGACGCTGACCCGCCAGGATTACACCCAGTTGGCGGGCTTCTTGAGTCTCAATGATCCAACGGTCGCCACCGAACTCGGCGGCGGCAGCGGCTCCAACCCGCGCCTGAAGCCGATCCTGTCCACCAACTTCTCGGCCTCGCTGGAATGGTATTTCGCGCCGCGCGGCTTGTTGGCGGGCAGCGTGTACGCGATGGATCTCAACAACTACTACGACTACGGAACGGTCACCCGCACCTACCTCAACAATCTCCTGACCTACAACAAGACGACCAACCCGTCGGGAGCGCCGATTTACAGCAACTACCTGGTCAGCATCCCGGTGAACGTCAACGGCACGTTGAAGGGCGTGACCTTGAACTACATCCAGCCGATCGGTGACCACTTCGGCGTGTCGTTCAATTACACCTACGCGACGGGCCATTCGTCGGGCGGCACCTACATGTACAACGCGGACGGCACGCTGGCCAACAACGTCGCCGCCGGCGATCGCCCGCTGTTCGGCACGTCCAAGAACACGGCCAACGCATCGGTCTTCTACGAAGACGCGCACTGGAACGCCCGCGTCAACTACACCTACCGCTCCAAGTTCTACGATGGCGTGATGTCCAGCACAGGCCAGATGGCGCTGTTGCCGTACTGGCAGTCGGGGCAGGGCTACCTGTCGTTCTCCGCGGGCTACAAGCTCAACGATCACCTGAGCTTCTCGTTCGACGCGATGAACCTCAACAACCCGCACCTGAAGTACTTCATCAATGGCTCGCAGGCCGGCCTTGGCTTCAGCACCGCGCCGGAAGCGTTCTACGTGAACGGACGCCAGTACTACTTCAACGTGAACTTCAAGTTCGGCAGCGGAGCGCCCGCACCGTTGCCGCCGGCAACGCCGCCTCCGCCGCCGGCACCGGAGGCCGCGCCACCGCCGCCGCCGCCGCAGAACGTGGTGATCGACCTGCGCGGCGTGAACTTCAAGTTCGACCGGCCTAAGAAGGGCGAGACCAACATCGACCCGACGCTGAAGCCGCCGGCGTCGGAGTCGCTCGCGATCCTCAGCCAGGCCGTGGATACGCTCAACCGTTATCCGCAGGTGCAGGTCGAGATCGACGGCTACACCGACTCGACAGGCAGCGCGCAGTACAACCAGGCGCTGTCGGAGCGTCGCGCCAACATCGTCGATGCGTACCTGACTTCGCACGGCATCGCGGCCAGCCGCATCACCGCGGTCAAGGGCTTCGGCGAAGCCGATCCGATCGACACCAACAAGACCGCGGCCGGACGCCAGCGCAACCGCCGCGTCGAGTTCAAGGTCGGAGGCGAAGGCATCCAGCAAGGCCAACCGCAGCAGTAATGAAGGGATGCCGTGGCGGCATGCCATCGGCATCATCGAGTCGAACCTCGGCGCGTGTTGCAAGCACGCGTCGAGGGCAACCGGGTTTCATCGGAGTGAAGTGAGTCGCTCTCCAGCGTTGCGGGCCGGCATGGCATCCCCGGCCCGTTTTTTTTGGCGCGCGGGGTGCGAGGATCGGATCGGAGAAACGGCATGCGCGGATTTCGCCGCCTTGCATCGGCAGCGTTCGGACTGTTGTGGATCGCCGGTGTGCCAGCGTGGGCTGCCGGAGGCGCGACCCGATCCGCGGCGACGCAGCCGCCGTCAGTGCTGGTCGATCAGGTCGGCTACGACACCGCGGCGCCGAAGCGTGCAATCGTGCAAGGTTCCGCGGGTGACAGCTTCGCGACCTTCAAGGTCATCGACGTCGCAACCGGCAAAACGATGCTGCGAGGTTCACCCAAGCCGGCGGGCCAGGTCGATCACTGGAACGATTGGCGTTACTGGACGATCGACTTCTCCGCGCTGAAGACGCCCGGCACGTATCGCGTGGACGTCGGCGGCAACGCCGATGCGTTCTCGTTTCCGTTCCGCATCGCGGACGACGTGCTGGAACGCTACACGCTTTCGAACGTCATCTACTACTTCAAGGGCCAGCGCGTCACCGGCGATTTCGAGCGCGCCGATGCACATCTGAAGAATCCCGATCCGTCCGGTCCCGCTTACGTCGATCTTCGCGGCGGCTGGCTCGCCGCGACCGGCGACTATGGTGTGCATCTCGCCGAAGGCAATCATCAGGAAGTGTCGCTGGTGGCGTGGAGCCTCATCGCGACATTGCGCAATCTCGAAGTCACGCACAACCCGAACTTCGCGCAATACGAACGGCGGCTGCTGGACGAGGCGACCTACGGCGCCGACTTCCTGGTGCGCATGCACGTACCCGGCGGTTCGTTTTACGAAAGCATCGGCGCGCCCGGCAAGCTTAAGCTTGCGAAGGATCGTCTGATCAACCCGACCAATTACCGCCAGGTCATCAAGACCACGCCCGGCAGCGCGGGCGCGGCCGAAGAGGGCAACGCTGCGTGGCCACGCGATTACGAAGCAAGTTTCCGCAACGGCGGCGGCATGGCGATCGCTGCGCTGGCGGCCGCGAGCACGTTGCCGGATCACGGCGCCTTTTCCAACAGGCAATATCTCGAAGCCGCAGAGGATGCATTCCACTATCTGCAGCAACACAACCGCGAGTTGCTGGCCGACGGCAAGCCGGACATCGTCGATGATTTCTGCGCGCTGCTTGCAGCGACGGAGCTGTATCGCGCAACCCACGGGGAACCTTGGCGCGCGGCCGCTGACGCGTGGGCGGATCGCCTGATGGCGAAGCTCACCACGCACGACGGTCATCGCGACTATTGGCGTGTCGATGACGGTCCCGATCCCTTCTTCAACGCCACCGACGACGGCATGCCGGTCGTGGCGTTGGCCGAATACGCTTCGATTGCCACGCCTGCGCGCAAACAGGAAGTGCGCGACGCGATTCGCCGCTCGATGGCGTTCCAGTTGCGCATCACCGTCGATGTCAACAATCCGTTCGGATACGCGCGCGAGCTGGTGCACCTGAAGGACGGCACCCTCGCGGTGAAGTTCTTCTTCCCGCACGGCGCGGAAGGAACCTGGTGGCAGGGCGAGGATGCGCGGCTTGCGTCGCTGGCCGCCGCGGCGCGCGTAGCCGCGCCGATGTTCGCGGACGATCCGGCGTTCCAGTCGAAGCTGCGGGACTACGCGTGGAACCAGCTGCACTGGATCCTCGGGCGCAACCCCTACGACACCAGCATGCTGATCGGCAGCGGGCATCGCAACATCCAGTACATGTTCTTCGATTCCTGGGAATACACCAGCGCGCCCGGCGCGATCATCAACGGCATCACCTCGGGACTCGACGCGGAAGACGACGGCATCGCGTTCGATCTCGGCTACGCGCAAACCGGCAAGGACGACGACTGGCGCTGGGGCGAGCAGTGGCTGCCGCACGCGGCGTGGTACATGTATGCCATCAGCCTGCCGCACAATTAATTCTGAGAGCGTTGCGTGAGATTCGATCGATGATGCGATGGCAAAAAAGAAGCGCGCGGCGCGTCGGCATTGCAGTTTTGATGTTGGTCTTCACATCGACCGTTTGTGCGCAAAAGCCAACGGTTCAGATGTCGAAGGCGCCTGTTGCCAAGCTGCTCTCTTGGCAGGACATGGCGGCCCTACCCGATCAGCAAAAGCTTGCGGCAACGCTGTGGCTCACTCCGAGACCAGCACTCGTTGCTTTTATAGATGTCGGCGCTAACTCGGTATCGCCCGGCACGCCCGTGGTTGTTACGTCGAAAGATCTTGGGGCTGTATTCGCTGCCCGCCAGTTCGTTGACAGCTTGGCGCGAAGCGACGCATTCAAACTGAATGTCACCCTTGCGAAAAAACCCCCAGCCCAAGCGATCGTGTTCGAGCTTGATCCACACGCTGTGGTCGATAATCCGGAGGGCTACGTTCTAGATACAGAAGCAGGAGACATTGTCGTAAGCGCGCGTACTCCGACGGGCTTGTTTTACGGTGGAGTCACGCTTTGGCAGCTTTTGACGCCGGCCTTCGCAAAGCCGGCCGGCTATAAAAAATCAGTGTCGGTTCCGAGGATGCATATCGAGGACTGGCCGCGATTCCGTTGGCGCGGCCTGATGCTGGATTCCGCGCGGCATTTCCAGAGCGCGGCCGACATCGAGAAGTTGATCGACTGGATGTCGCTGCACAAATTGAATGTGCTGCACTGGCATCTCACCGATGACCAGGGCTGGCGTCTGCCGGTTCCGCAGTACCCCGAGCTCACGAAGATCGGCGCCTGCCGCAAGGCCGTGGGTCCGGACGCCGCACTCACCGGCAGTCCGGACAAGCCGTACTGCGGCTTTTACACGGACGCGGAAGTGCGCGAGATCGTCCATTACGCGTCGCAGCGCTTCATCGAGATCGTGCCGGAGATCGACATTCCCGGCCATGCGCAGGCGGCGATCGCGTCGTATCCATGGCTGGGCGTTACCGGCGAGCGGCCGCAGGTCGGCACCGATTGGGGCGTCAACACCTGGCTGCTGCGGCCGGACGCGCGCACGCTGAAGTTCGTGGACGCCGTGATGGACCACGTGATGGCGCTGTTCCCGTCGAAGTACATCCACATCGGCGGCGACGAAGCGGCCAAGGACCAGTGGCAGGCATCGCCCGCAGTGCGTGTGCACATGCACGCGCTCGGCCTGAAGGACATGGATGCGTTGCAGGGCTGGTTCACCACGCAGGTTGCAAATTACCTGGCGCAACACGGACGCACCGCGGTGGGTTGGGATGAAATCCTGCATGGCGACGTGCCGGCGTCGGCGGTGATCATGTCGTGGCACGAACCCGCGGGCGCGCTCGATGCGTTGAAGCAGGGCCACGACGTGGTGATGGCTTCATCGCCCACGCTGTACCTCGATCACTATCAATCGAACCTGCACGACGAGCCGCCCGGACGGCCCGGCGTGGAGTCACTGAAGGACGTCTACGACTATGACCCGGTGCCCGCGGGTGCGACCACGGCCGAGGCGAAGCACATTCTGGGCGTGCAGGCGAACCTGTGGGCGGAGTACATGCCGACCTTCGCGCGCGTCCAGCACGCGGTGTTTCCGCGCATCGCGGCGCTGGCGGAAGTGGCGTGGTCACCGGCATCGACGCACGACTGGCGTGCGTTCCTCGATCGCATGCCCGCGGAACTGGCGCGCTACCAGGCGCTCGGCATCGCGTATGCCGACAGCGCGTTTGCGCCGGCGTTCGCGTTGTCGAAGGGTGCGAACGGGATCATCGATGTCGCATTGTCGAACCAGACGGATTTCGGCACGATCCGCTATACCACCGACGGCACCGCGCCGAGCGCCGCGTCGACGATGTATTCGAAGCCGCTGTCGTTCCTGGCGCATTCCACCACCACGTTGCGCGCCGCGACGTTTGCCGCCGACGGGTTCGAACTTGCCGCGCCGCGCACGCAAACCGTCGATACGGCCGCGCTGCTCACCCGCAACAGTGACCAGCTCGATGCCTGCAAGAACCAGCTCGTGTTGCGGCTGGAAGACGATCGTCCGCTCGATGGCCCGCGTCCGGTTTACAAGATCGACATCGAGAACATGTGCTGGTTGTGGAAGAACGCACCGCTCGATAACGTGAAGCGGATCGCGCTGACGGTAGGCAACCTGCCATGGAACTTCGCGTTGTGGACCGATGATGCGAAAGTCGTCAAGCGACCGAAAGCCACGCCCGCCGGCGAGTTCCAGGTTCACCTCGATTCATGCGATGGTCCGTTGCTCGCTACGCTGCCGCTGGCGAAAGCCACGCAGACGACATTGCAGACTACGTTGACGAGCGACATTCCGCCGGCCGGGGGCGATCACACGTTGTGTGTGTTCGCCACCGGCGATCCACGCGACGGCATGTGGGCGATCGGGAAGATGCAGTTGCTGACGCAGTGATCAGTGTTTCAACAGCCCGGCCGCACGCCCGACTTTCGTGAACGCCGCGATCGCGCGATCCAGGTGTTCGCGTGTATGCGCCGCGCACATCTGCGTGCGGATGCGCGCCTTGCCTTCCGGCACTACCGGGAAGAAGAACCCGATCGCGTAGATGCCTTCTTCCAGCAGGCCCGCCGCCATCGCTTGCGCGAGTTTGGCGTCGTGGGTCATCACCGGCACGATCGGATGGTTGCCGGGCTTGATCTCGAAACCGGCCTTGGTCACCGCGTCGCGGAAATATCTGGTGTTCTCCCCCAGCTTTTCGCGCAGGCTTCCCGCTTCGTCCAGCATCTTCAATACTTCGATCGATGCCGCGACCAGCGAAGGTGGCAGCGAATTGGAAAACAGGTACGGCCGCGAACGCTGCCGCAGCATGTCGATGATTTCCTTGCGGCCGGTGGTGAAGCCGCCCACCGCGCCGCCCAGAGCCTTGCCCAGCGTGCCGGTGAAGATGTCGATCTTGTCCATCACGCCATGCACCTCGGCCGAGCCGCGCCCGGTCTTGCCGAGGAAGCCGGTCGCGTGGCATTCGTCGATGTGCACCAGCGCGTTGTATTTTTTCGCGAGCGCGGTGATCTGGTCCAGCGGCGCGACCACGCCGTCCATCGAGAACACGCCGTCGCTCGAAATCAGCTTGGTGCGTGCGCCCGCGGCGTCTGCGGCCTGCAACTGCTTTTCCAGATCGGCGACGTCGCCGTTGGCGTAGCGATAGCGCTTGGCTTTGCAGAGGCGCACGCCATCGATGATCGAGGCGTGGTTCAGCGCGTCTGAGATGATTGCGTCGTTCTCGCCCAGCAGCGGCTCGAACAGGCCGCCGTTGGCGTCAAAGCACGCGGCGTACAGGATCGCGTCGTCGGTGCCGAAGAACTTCGCGATGTCGTGTTCCAGTTGCTTGTGCAAATCCTGCGTGCCGCAGATGAAACGCACCGAGGCCATGCCGAAACCGTGCGTGTCCAGCGCCTTCTTGGCGGCTTCGATCAGGCGCGGATGGTCGGCGAGGCCAAGGTAATTGTTGGCGCAGAAGTTCAGCACGCGGCGTCCGTCGGCCAGCGTGATCTCGGCCGACTGCGGCGAGGTGATGATGCGTTCGTCCTTGTACAGGCCCGAGTCGCGGATGGATTCGAGTTCTTCGTGGAGACGTTCTTGCGCGGCGTAGGTCATGACGATTCCGATGTTCAATGTTTTTGGCCGTCATTCCGGCGAAAGCCGGAATCCATCTTTCGTCGCTCTCAAATCAAAATGGATTCCGGATCGCGGCTGCGCCGCGTCCGGAATGACGACGTCTTTATGCTCCCGAGTCCCGAGTCCCGAGTCCCGAGTCCCGAGTCCCGAGTCCCGAGTCCCGAGTCCCGAGTCCCGAGTCCCGAGTCCCGAGTCCCGAGTCCCGAGTCCCGAGTCCCGAGTCCCGAGTCCCGAGTCCCGACTAATTCCAACTGCACACCACCTTGCCGCATTCGCCCGACGCCATCAGGTCGAAGCCCTGCTGGAAATCGTCGATCGCAAGTTGGTGCGTCAGCACCTTCTGCAGCGGGAAGCCGGTGAGCAGCATCTGCGTCATCTTGTACCAGGTCTCGTACATGCGGCGGCCGTAGATGCCGTGCAGCGTGAGGCCCTTGAAGATCACCTTGTCCCAGTCGATGCCGGAGCCGTTGGGCAGGATGCCGAGCAGCGCGATCTTGCCGCCGTGGTACATCACGTCGAGCATGCCGTTGAACGCCTGCGGATTGCCGCTCATCTCGAGGCCGACATCGAAGCCTTCCATGTGCAGCTCACCGAGCACGTCGCGCAGCGACTGGTTCTTGACGTTGACCACGCGCGTCGCGCCCATGTCCGCGGCCAGTTTCAGACGGTAATCGTTGACGTCGGTGACGACGACATTGCGCGCACCGACGTGGCGCGCGATGCCTGCGGCGATGACGCCGATCGGACCCGCGCCCGTGATCAGAACATCTTCGCCGATCAGGTCGTATTCCAGCGCGCAGTGCGCGGCATTGCCGTAGGGGTCGAAGAACGCGGCCAGCGACGAGGGAATCTGGTCCGGGATCGGCCACAGGTTTGATTGCGGCATCGCGATGTATTGCGCGAACGCACCGTTGCGGTTCACGCCGATGCCGACGGTGTTCGGGCACAGATGCGGACGTCCGGCGCGGCAGTTGCGGCACATGCCGCAGGTGATGTGGCCTTCCGCGGACACACGCTGGCCGATGCGGTAGCCGCGCACCTCGCTGCCCAGCGCGACGATCTTGCCGACGAACTCGTGGCCGATCACGAGGCCCGGCTTGATCACGCGTTGCGCCCACTGGTCCCAGTTGTAGATGTGCAGGTCGGTGCCGCAGATCGCGGTTTTCTCGACCTCGATCAGCACGTCGTTGTGGCCGTATTCCGGCACCGGCACCTCGTCCATCCAGATGCCCTTGGCGGCGTCGCGCTTGACCAGCGCCCTCATCATGTTCGGCATGTCAGTTGCCTTGGGTTCGGTGGAAATCCCGGCATTATAAGACGCGGCCTCGAAAGCGTGCCCCGTACAATCCGATACATGTCCGGACACACCCACGCCGTCGACGCGAGACCGCGCGCGATTTTCCTGATGGGTCCGACCGCCACCGGCAAGACCGCGCAGGCGTGCGCGCTGGCGGACCACTTTCCGCTCGAACTCGTCAGCGTCGATTCGGCGCTGGTTTACCGCGGGCTGGACATCGGTGCGGCCAAGCCGGATGCGGATACGCGGCGCAATTACCCGCACGCGCTGATCGACATACGCGATCCGGCCGAACCCTATTCGGCGGCGCAATTCCGCGCTGATGCGCTGGCCGCCATGCAGGCGATCGCGGCGCGTGACCGCGTGCCGCTGCTGGTCGGTGGCACCGGCCTGTATTTCCGCGCGCTCGAACAGGGCCTTTCCGAAATGCCATCCGCCGACGCGGAAGTGCGCGAGCGCTTGCGTGCGGACGCCGAACGTGTGGGCTGGCCGGCATTGCATGCGCGGCTGGCGCAGCACGATCCCGACGCCGCGGCGCGCATCCGGCCCAACGACGCGCAACGCATCCAGCGCGCGCTGGAAGTGATCGCATTGACGGGCGAAACGCTGACCGCGTTGCATGCCGCCGCGCGCGACGTGCAGCGGTTTCCCTGGCGCATCCTGAAACTCGCGTTGATTCCCGCGAATCGCGATGCCTTGCGCGAGCGCATTGCCGCGCGTTTCGACGCGATGCTGGCCGCGGGTTTTCTGGACGAGGTGAAGCGCCTGCGTGGGCGCGGCGATTTGCACGCGGATTTGCCGGCGCTCCGCGCGGTCGGTTATCGGCAGGCGTGGGAATACCTCGGCGGCGCGGGTTCAAAGGACGAATTTCGCCAGCGCGCGATCGACGCGACCCGCCAACTCGCCAAGCGCCAGACCACCTGGTTGCGCGGCGAACTGGATGCGCGCGTGTTCGATCCGGACGACCTGCATTGCGCGGCGTCGGTGGCCGCCGCCGTGGCGCTGTTTTTGGGCATGAAAACCGCGTGAAACGGCCAAAAACCGGGGTTTTTGCGCTACCATTCATGTCCGCATACGAAACCGTGCGGGCAAGCGGGATCGGAAGGCCATAAAAATGTCCAAAAGCCAATCGTTGCAGGATCCGTTTTTGAATGCCCTGCGCCGCGAGCGCGTGCCGGTTGCGATTTATCTCGTCAACGGCATCAAGCTGCAGGGAATCATCGAGTCGTTCGATCAGTTCGTGGTGCTGCTGCGCAACCAGGTCAGCCAGATGGTGTACAAGCACGCCATCTCGACCGTGGTGCCGAGCCGCGCGGTCAAGGTCGGTGCGGACGACAAGCAGGAAGACGCCGAACCGCCGGCGCAGGACTGATTCTTCTGTTCGAACGCGAGAAACGAGGCGAACGCGCGCTGCTGGTGTTGCCCTACACCGGCAACGCTGCGGCTGCGCGGCGCGCGCAGGAATTCGCGGAACTGGTGAAGTCGGCGGGCGCCGAAATCCTCGGCACGGTGCGCGCGCGCGTCGATGCGCCCAATCCGAAGTTCTACATTGGCACCGGCAAGGCCGACGAGGTGCAGGTGAAGGTGAAGGAACTCGGCGCCGATCTGGTGGTGGTCGATCACGCGCTGACGCCGGTGCAGGAACGCAACCTCGAAAAACATTTTTCCGCGCGCGTCATCGATCGCGCCGCGCTGATCCTCGACATTTTCGCGCAGCGTGCGCAATCGCACGAAGGCAAGCTCGAAGTCGAACTCGCGCAGCTGAAACACATGGCGACCCGGCTGGTGCGCGGCTGGACCCACCTGGAGCGCCAGCGCGGCGGTTCGATCGGCCTGCGCGGTCCCGGCGAAACCCAGCTCGAAACCGACCGCCGCCTGCTGCAGAAACGCGTCGAGCAATTGCAGAAGCGCATCGACAAGGTCGGGGTGCAGCGCGACCAGCAACGCCGCGCGCGCCTGCGCAACACGCTGCCGCGCGTGGCGCTGGTCGGTTACACCAACGCTGGCAAGTCCACGCTGTTCAATGCGGCCACCCGTGGTTCGGTGTACGCGGCCAACCAGTTGTTCGCCACGCTCGATCCCACGGTACGGCGCCTGGAAGACCTCGATGCCGGTCCCGCGGTGCTGGCCGACACCGTCGGTTTCATCCGCGAATTGCCGCACGATCTGGTGGCCGCGTTCCGCGCCACGCTGTCCGAAGCGCGCGACGCCGACCTGCTGCTGCACGTCACCGACGCCGCCGACGGCGAGCGCGACCTGCTGATCGACGTGGTCAACGGCGTGCTGGATGAAATCGGCGCGGGCGGCGTGCCGCAGTTGATGGTGTTCAACAAGATAGATTTGTTGAATGCCAACATCCCTGTTGGCGAGGATCAAGAGCCGGCCATCCCTGGCCGGATTTTCAAGAAAGCTGCTGCTCGTATTGATCGCGATGCCGAAGGCGCGCCGACCGCGGTGTGGTTGTCGGCCGCCACCGGCGAAGGACTGGACTTGCTGCGGCAAGCGATCAGCGAACGCCTCGCCGGCGCACGCGTGCAGGCCGAATTGCGATTGCCGCCGCGTGCAGGCCGCCTGCGCGCGCGGCTGATCGAGCTCGGCGCGGTGAAATCCGAACGCTACGACGAGCATGGCTGGTGCCTCGACATCGATGCGCCGCGCGATCTGCTGTTGCCGCTCGCCGGCGATGTGCACGGCGACGACGCGCAGCTGCTGCGCACGTGGCTCGACGCGGCATGATCTGTGCGATCGTCCCTGATCGCCGCGTCACGCCACGAGCGAGAGTCGTGTTGGTTTTGCACATCGACCAACATCACCTCGGCCATCCATGGCCTTGTTTTTCACAACAGCCGCGTCGACCCGGCGTCTGAGAGAAACGGGCGCTCTGGTAGAATTCATCGTTTGCGCCCGCCGCGGCGCACTTTCCCGCAACCCGAGGCTTTACCGAGATGCCCTGGAAGGAACCCGGTGAAAAACCGCGTGAACCCCGCGGCCGCGAGCCGTGGGGTCCGGGACAGGGCAATCCGGGTCCGGACCTCGATGCATGGCTGAGGAAGTTCCGGCGTGGGCTCGGGCCGTTCGGCCGCGGTCCGCTGGGCGCGGCCGCGCTGATCGGCGTGTTGATCGTGCTGTGGTTCCTGATCGGCGGATGGACATCCATCGGTGCGCAGCAGGTCGGCGTGGTGCTGCGCCTCGGCCGTTTCGAGCGGGTGCTGCAGCCGGGTCCGCACCTGCGCCTGCCGCCGCCCATCGACCGCGTCGAAAAGATCGACATCGTCCGCCCGCGCACCGTCAGCGACGAGGCGCGCCTGCTCACCGGCGATGGACAACTGGTGCTGGTCGATTACGACGTGCATTACAAGATCACCGACGTGCGGCGGTTCCTGTTCGGCACGCGCGACGCCGAACAGGTCATGCGCGATGCGGCCACGGCGGCCGTGCGCGCGGCGGTGGGTTCGCACAAGCTGCAATGCCTGATCGACGACCTGGATTTCCCGTGTCCGTCCGGGCGCGTCGACGGCAACAAGCTGGCCGCGGAAATCCTTGCACGGTTGCAAGGCTCCGCGACGGACGCGAACGGGAACATCGGCGTGACCGTGAGCGGCGTCGAGGTGCAGGACATCGGCGTGCCGTCGGACGTGAAGCAGGCTTTCGCCGGAATCTCCGCGGCGCGCGACAACGCGGCGACGGCGCAGGCCGCTGCGCGCGCCGAAGTGGCGAGCGGCAAGCTCAAGGCGAAGGAGCAGGCGGTTTCCATCAAGGCCGATGCCGAAACCGGTCGCCGCCAGGCCGTGGCCGAGGCCAACACGGCAGTCGCGCGCTTCGATCAGATCCTGCCGCAATACCAGGCGGCGCCGCAGGTGACGCGGCACCGCTTGTGGCTGGACACGATGCGCGAGGTGCTGACGAAAAACCACGTCGTCGTCAATACCGGTTCGGGCAACGTGATCGTGCAGTTCCCGGTGCAGCATCCGGCGCCTGCGAGTTCCGTCGGCAGCGCGCCCGCGTCGGCATCCGCGCAACCGGCCGCGTCGGCATCGGCTGCGGAGCCGATCACTTCCGGGCCCGGCGTGAACGGGATCGACTGAATGAAATACGCGCTTCCCATCGTGATCATCGTGCTGGCGCTGCTGGGCGCCAACAGCATCTATGTCGTCGGCGAAGGCCACGCCGCGGTGCTGTCGCGGTTCGGCCGCGTGGAAGCTGCCGGCATCGGTCCCGGCCTGCACTTCAAGCTGCCGTTCGTGCAGGACGTCAGCGTGTACGACACGCGCGAAATCATCTCGCAGGCCGAACCCGGCGACTGCAAGACCCGTGATGGCCACGCCGTGCGGGTGGGCTTCCACGTGCGCTGGCGGATCGCCGACGCCCTCACCTATTTCAATGCGACAACCGGCGATGAGCTGCAGGCCACGCAGCAGATCGAGCCGCTGGTGAGAAATGCGCTGCGCGATGAAGTCGCGGACAATGACTTGTCCGCAGTGCTGGCTGCAACCAGCGAGGGCATGGGTGCGAAGGTGCGCAGCGACGTCGGCGCGGCATTGCGCAGCAAACTGGGTATCGACGTACTCGGTGTCGGCGTCGGCCGCGTGCTGCCGCCCGAAGAGGCGCTGGCTTCCGTGTACAAGCGCATGACCGCCGAAGCGCAGGCGGCGGCCGGCAGCGTGCGCGCGCAAGGCGAAGCCGAGGCCGCGGCCATCCGTGCGCAGGGCGATGCGGACAACGAACAGGTGCTCGCGGCCGCGAACCAGGCCGCAGCGGCGATACGCGGCGACGGCGATGCCGAGGCGGCGAAAATCTACGCGGCGGCATCCGCCAAGGACCCGCAGTTCTTCCGCTACTGGAGCGCCCTCGATGCGTGGCGCAACAGTTTCAGCGGCGGCGGCGCGGTGGTCGTGCTGGACAAGGGCTCGCCCTTCATGCAGGCCGTGGATGCGGGCGCCGCGAGTGACAACGCGACGCCGGCAAAACATTGATACGTTGCCTCAACTGAAACACAACATCGAAACGAGCAAGCAATCATGGGTCAGTCCGTAGTTATTTTGGGTGCCCAATGGGGCGACGAAGGCAAAGGCAAGATCGTCGACCTGCTGACGCAGGACATCGGCGCGGTGGTGCGTTTCCAGGGCGGCCACAACGCCGGCCACACGCTGGTGATCAAGGGCAAGAAGACGGTCCTGCACCTGATCCCGTCCGGCATCCTGCGCGAAGGCGCGCTGTGCCTGATCGGCAACGGCGTGGTGCTGTCGCCGGCCGCGTTGCAGAAGGAAATCGCCGAGCTCGAAGGCAACGGCGTCGAAGTGCGTTCGCGCGTCAAGATTTCGCCGGCGACGCCGCTGATCATGCCTTACCACATCGCGCTGGACCAGGCGCGCGAGAAGGCCGCGGGCGCGGGCGCGATCGGCACCACCGGGCGCGGCATCGGGCCAGCGTACGAGGACAAGGTCGCGCGCCGAGGCGTGCGCGTCGCCGACTTGAGTTACCCGAACGAATTGGCCGACAAGCTGCGCGAAGTGATGGACTACCACAACTTCGTGTTGACGAAATATCTCAACGCGGAAGCCGTCGATTTCCAGAAAACGCTGGACGAGGCACTGGCGTTCGGCGAATACGTCGAGCCGATGAAGTCGGACGTGTCCGGCATCCTGCACGATTTGCGCCGCAACGGCGAACGCGTGCTGTTCGAAGGTGCGCAGGGCGCGCTGCTCGACATCGACCACGGCACATATCCGTACGTCACCTCTAGCAACACGACCACCGGCGGCGCGCTGGCCGGAGCAGGCGTCGGCGCGGACTACATCGATTACGTGCTCGGCATCGCCAAGGCGTACGCCACGCGCGTCGGCGGCGGTCCGTTCCCGACCGAGCTCGACGATGCGGTCGGCGAACACATCCGCAAGACCGGCGACGAATTCGGTGCGTCGACCGGCCGGCCGCGCCGCTGCGGCTGGATGGACATCGTCGCGCTGAAGCGCGCGGTGCTGATCAACGGCATCTCGGGCCTCTGCATCACCAAGCTCGACGTGCTCGACGGCATGGAGAAACTCAAGGTGTGCATCGCCTACGAATACCGCGGCAAGCGCACCGAGTACGCGCCGCTGGACGCCGAGGGCTGGAAGGAATGCACGCCGGTGTACCTCGAATTCCCGGGCTGGAGCGAATCCACCCATGGCGTCACCGAGTGGGACAAGCTGCCGCCCGCCGCACGCGCGTACCTGCGCGCGCTGGAAGAACTCGCCGGCTGCCCGCTCGCGATCGTCAGCACCGGGCCCGACCGCGATGCCAACATCGTGCTGCGCGATCCGTTTGCCTGATGCCCGTCGTCCCGGTGCAAACCGGGACGACGGAAATGCGGTCGATCATCCGCGCCTTGCGGCCTCGATCTTGGCGATGTCGATCTTGCGCATCGTCATCATCGCGTCGAAGGCGCGTTTGGCGGCAGCGCGATCGGGGTCGGTGAACGCGTCCATCAAGGCGCGCGGGGTGATCTGCCACGACAGGCCGAAGCGGTCCTTGCACCAGCCGCACTCGCTTTCCGCGCCGCCATTGCCGACGATCGCGTTCCACAGGCGGTCGGTTTCGGCCTGGTCGCGCGTGTAGACCTGGAACGACACCGCCTCGTCGAACTTGAATTGCGGCCCGCCGTTCAGGCCGAGGAACGGCATGCCGAGTACCGTGAATTCCACCGTCAGGACCTGGCCTTGCTGGCCGGCCGGGTAGTCGCCGGGCGCGCGGTGCACGGCATCCACGTGCGAATCCGGAAAAGTTTCGGCATAGAAGTTGGCGGCCTCTTCGGCCTGGCCGTCGAACCACAGGCAAACCGCGATATTTCTCTTTGCGTGGACGCTGGGCATGTCTCGATCCTCGTCGTGGTGGCGGTGGAAAGTCTCCGGCGGCGCTTCATTCTGTGGCGCCCATGATGGCGACGAATGACGATGCCCGGAATCGACGGGATATTCCAGCTTCGCCGGATTGCATTCCGTGGGCGGGGAAAGGTTGATTTCGCGCGGGCCACCCCGATGTTCTGGCGGTGTTCGGGCAGACGGAACGGGCATGGCCATCCAATCGGATTTGCTGGTGATCGGCGGTGGTTCGGGCGGACTCGCGACCGCGATCCGCGCGGCGCGGCACGGCGCGAAAGTGACGCTGTTCGAGCCGAACGAATTGGGCGGTACTTGCGTCAACCGCGGCTGCGTGCCGAAGAAGGCGATGTGGCACGCGGCGGAACTGGCCGACGCGCAGCGGATGGCGCAGGCGGTCGGGTTCGATGTGTCACCCGGCGCGCTGGATTGGGCCACGTTCGTGGGCCACCGCGAGGCCTACGTGCTGCGCTCGCGTACCTCGTATGCGAACCGCCTGCGCGAACTCGGCATCGCGTACGTGCCCGCGCCGGCACGTTTCACCGGCGCGCACGCGCTGCGCGCTGGCGACAAGGATTACCACGCGCCGCACATCGTCATCGCGACCGGTTCGCGTCCGCGTCCGTACCACTTGCCAGGCGGCGAATTCACCATCGACTCCGACGGATTCTTCAAGTTGAGCGAGCGCCCGCAACGCGTCGGCGTGATCGGCGGTGGCTACATCGGCGTCGAACTGGCGGGCGTGCTGCGCGCGCTGGGTTCCGAGGTCGAGTTGTTCACGCGCAACGGCTTGTTGTCGCGCTTCGACGCCGATCTCGGCAACGCGCTCGGCGAAATGATGCAGGCCGAAGGCATCGTGCATCACGAAGGCTGTGCGGCCAAGGGCGTGAGCCGCGACGGCGGCGCCTTGTGGATGGATTGCTCGGACCACGAGCGGCACGGCCCGTATGATTGCGTCATCAGCGCGATCGGGCGCTTGCCGAACGTGGAATCGCTGCACCTGGACGCGGCGGGCGTGAAGTTCGGCAAGATCCACGAAATCGTCACGGACGATTACGAAAACACGTCGGCGGAAGGCGTGTACGCGATCGGTGACGTCAACGGCAAACCCGCGCTGACGCCGGTCGCGATCGCTGCAGGCCGGCAGCTTGCCGATCGCCTGTTCGGCGGCAAGCCGGACGCGCATCTCGGCTATTCAAACATCCCGAGCGTGGTGTTCTCGCATCCGCCGATCGGCAGCGTGGGATTGTCGGAGGCCGAGGCGCGCAAGCAGTACGGCGACGCGGTGAAGATCCACAAGACACGTTTCCCGCCGATGCTGTGGTCGCTGGCCGGCCGCGAAGGCAAGACCTTCATGAAGCTGGTGTGCGTGGGCGAGGACGAGCGCATCGTCGGGCTGCACGGCATCGGGCCGGGCATGGACGAAATGCTGCAGGGCTTCGCCGTCGCCGTGAAGATGGGCGCGACGTACGCCGATTTCCTGAAAACCGTCGCGATCCACCCGACTTCGGCGGAGGAGTTCGTGACGATGGCTTGATCCCTCCTGGTTTTGTCCCGAATGCGCGCGGCCGCCAGAATCACGCATGGCCGCACTGTCCATCCTCGCGTTCCATCTCGCGATCATCGCGTTCAACATTGCGGGTTGCGTGCTGATCCCGATCGGCGCGTGGCGCCGTTGGCGCTGGGTGCGCGAATTCTGGTGGCGGCTGGCGCACCTGCTGAGCCTGGCGGTGGTCGCGTCGCAGGCGCTGCTGGGACGCGCATGCTTTTTGACGATCTGGCAAGACGCTGCCTCGGGCGCGTCGCACGTACAGCCGCTGATCGCTTCGTGGATCAATCGGCTGATCTACTGGCCGCTGCCGTTGCGGGTCTTCGCGGCCGCGTATGTCGCGGTGTTCGTGTACGTGATCGCGCTGTGGATCTTCGTCCGGCCGCGATTGCCGCGGCGACGGCACACGAATCAGCGGCGCGCGTAACGCGCGCGTGGTTCATGAACCCGGTGGCCCGACGCAGGCTCGAGGTGCTGACGCAACCAGGCGGCGAATTTCCTTTCGGAAAGCGAGCCTTCGGCGAGGGCACGCATGACGGTGTATTTTTCTTCATCACTCGCCGTCATTTCGATATCGTTGAGCGCAAGGAACACGCGGTAGCAAACGTGCGCCGTACGTTTGTTGCCGTCCACGAACGGGTGATTGCGCGCGAGCCCGAATGCAAGGCTCGCCGCAAGATCGGCCAAATCCGGAGCCGGATCGCCATAGGCGTAAAGTTGTTGGGGGCGCGCAAGCGCGGACTCCAGCAACTTCTCGTCGCGCACACCCGCAGTGCCGCCGTGTTCGGCGAGTTGGCGATCGTGGATGGCAAGCGCCAATGGCTTATCGACCCAGGCGATCATCGCCGTCAACTTTCCGCCAGCTTGTGCAGCACGGCGCGATCCCTGCGCATGATCTTCTCCGCCACTTCCATCTGCGCGGCCAGCTTGGGATCGTAGGTGGTGAGGCGGATGCCGTCGGGTGTTTCCAGCGCGTACAACTCGTCGCCCCTTTCCACGCGCAGGCGCGCCAGCAATTCCCTGGGCAGGATGACGCCGGAAGAATTGCCGATGGCGGTGACTTTGAGCTTCATGGCAGCCTCGTCGAGCGAGTTATAACATACGTTATACTACGACGGTGCCATGCCCGATGCAAGTGCGGTTTTGAACTACAGTCCGGGCTGGATTGACGCGGCTGTCAGAGTGTGAAAATGCCAGATACGAGGACAACGGATCGCGTGAATCCGGTTTCGGCCGGCGTTGAACCCGATGCCAACATGGAACAACGGCTCGTGGCGTGGCTGGCCGCGCGTTCGCGCGTCACCGCGATCACCGGCGCGGGTGTCAGCACCGAATCCGGCATTCCCGATTACCGCGACGGCGACGGCAACTGGAAGCGTTCGCCGCCGGTGCAGTATCGCGACTTCGTGGGAAGCGAAGCTGTGCGCAAGCGTTATTGGGCGCGGAGCTTCGCGGGCTGGCCGATGTTCGCGGCGGCGCGGCCGAGCGCGGCGCATGTCGCGCTGGCGCGGCTGGAGCAAACCGGACGCATTGCGCAGATCGTCACCCAGAACGTCGATCGCCTGCATCAGCGCGCCGGCAGCCGCAACGTGATCGACCTGCATGGGCGGCTGGATGTTGTGCGCTGCCTTGCCCAGGATCATCGCTTCGACCGCGATGCATTCCAGCAACGCCTGCGCGAAGCGAATCCCGGATGGGACGCCGCAGCCGCGCGCATCGCGCCGGATGGCGACGCCGAACTCGAAGGCATCGACTTCGGCGTGTTCAACGTGCCCGCATGCGAAGTGTGCGGCGGCATGCTGAAGCCGGACGTGGTGTTCTACGGCGAATCGGTTCCGCGCGAAACGACCGCCGCGGCGCTGGCCGCGGTCGAATCCGCCGACGGCGTGCTGGTCGCCGGATCGTCATTGATGGTGTGGTCGAGTTTCCGGCTGGTGCGCGCGGCGCACGCGCGCGGTGTCGAAGTCGTCGCAGTCAACCGCGGCCGCACGCGCGGCGACGAGCTGTTTGCTTTCAAGCTGGATCGCGAGTGCGGCGAGGTGTTGATGGCTGTCTTGCAACACCCACATCCCCCCGCGCCTGCGGCGCGACCCCCTTCCTTCGGAAGTGGGTGAGAAAGCTGCGGCGTGCACCGCTTTTTTTCCCCCTTCCAGAGGAAGGGGGATTGAGGGGGATGGCTTTTGATTTGTTCGCAGCGGCAGTTATTGCGCCGGTTCGCTCGCCGCTTCGTCTTCCTTGAACGCCTCCACCGGCACGCAGGCGCAGAACACGTGCTTGTCGCCGTACACGTTGTCCACCCGCGCGACCGGCGGCCAGTACTTCACGTGCTTCAGCGACGGCAGCGGATAGGCCGCGAGTTCGCGCGGGTAGGCGTGGGTCCATTCGCTGGCGGACACGGCGGCGGCGGTGTGCGGCGCGTGTTTCAGCGGGTTGTCTTCGCGGTCGAGGCGGCCGTCTTCGATCGCGCGGATTTCTTCGCGGATCTGGATCATCGCGTCGATGAAGCGGTCGAGTTCGTGCAGCGATTCCGATTCGGTGGGTTCCACCATCAGGGTGCCGGCGACCGGGAATGACAGCGTTGGCGCGTGGAAGCCGAAATCGATCAGGCGTTTCGCGATGTCCTCGGCGCTGACGCCGCTGGCTTTTTCCAGCGGGCGGATGTCGAGGATGCATTCGTGCGCGACCAGTCCGTTGCGGCCTGTGTAGAGCGTCGGGTAATAAGCGGCCAACCGCTTCGACAGGTAATTGGCGTTGAGCAGCGCGACCTGCGTGGCCTTCAGGATGCCTTCGCGGCCCATCATGGTGATGTACATCCACGAGATCGGCAGGATCGATGCGCTGCCGAAGGTTGCGGCGGAGACCATGCCGCCGATTGCTTCGCCAGTATTTCCCCCATCCCCCCTGCGGGCACCTTCCCCCGCAGGCGGGGGAAGGGAAAACGCGCGCGGCAGGTAGGGCGCCAAATGCGACTTCACGGCGCACGGGCCGACGCCGGGGCCGCCGCCGCCGTGCGGGATGCAGAAGGTCTTGTGCAGGTTGAGGTGCGACACGTCCGAACCCCAGCGGCCTGGGCGCGCGACGCCGCACAGCGCGTTGAGGTTGGCGCCGTCGGTGTAAACCTGTCCGCCGTGCTGGTGCACGATCTCACAGATCTTCGCGATCTCTTCCTCGAACACGCCGTGCGTGGACGGGTAGGTCAGCATGATCGCGGCGAGGCGATCGGCGTATTTCTCTGCCTTGGCGCGGATGTCTTCGACATCGACGTTGCCGTTGGCGTCGCACTTGGTGACGACCACCGTCATGCCGCACATCTGCGCGGACGCGGGATTGGTGCCGTGCGCGGATTCCGGGATCAGGCACACGTCGCGTTGCGCCTGGCCGTTGGCATGGTGGTACGCGCGGATCGCCAGCAGGCCGGCGTATTCGCCCTGCGCGCCGGCGTTCGGCTGCAGGCTGACAGCGTCGTAGCCGGTGATCGCGATCAACTGCGCTTCCAGGCTGTCGATCAGTTCGCGATAGCCGCGCCACTGCTCGGCCGGCGCCAGCGGATGTATGTTGGAAAACTCCGGCCAGGTGACCGGGATCATCTCGGCGGTCGCGTTCAACTTCATCGTGCACGAACCCAGCGGGATCATGCTGCGGTCGAGTGCCAAGTCCTTGTCGGCAAGCTGGCGGAGATAGCGCAGCATTTCGTGTTCGCTGCGGTAGCTGTTGAACACCGGATGCGTGAGGAATGCCGATGTGCGCACCAGCGATGCGGGCAACGCGTCGGCGGTTTCGCGATCCAGCGCGTCGATGTCGTCTATGCGCGCCCCGAACAGCGACGCCAGTTGTACCACGTCTTCGCGCGTGGTGGTTTCGTCCAGCGCGATCGCCAGCGACTGGTCATCGATGCGGCGCAGGTTGATGCGCGCGGCGTTCGCCATCGCGTGGATGGTGTGCGCATCACAGCCGGTGACGTGCAGGGTGTCGAAGAAATCACCGCCGACCTTGATGCCGGCCTTGCGCAGCGCGGCGGCCAGGATCGCGGCCAGCCGGTGCGTGCGGCGCGCGATCCGCACCAGGCCTTCCGGGCCGTGGTACACCGCGTACATCGCGGCCATCACGGCCAGCAGCACCTGCGCGGTGCAGATGTTGGAGGTCGCCTTCTCGCGGCGGATGTGTTGTTCGCGCGTTTGCAGGGTAAGGCGGTACGCGTTGTTGCCTTGCGCGTCTTTCGACACGCCGATCAGGCGTCCCGGCATGGAGCGCTTGAAGGCGTCGCGGCAGGCCATGAACGCCGCGTGTGGGCCACCGAAACCGAACGGCACGCCGAAGCGCTGCGAGTTGCCGACCACGATGTCGGCGCCCCATTCGCCCGGCGGCGTGATCAAGGTGAGCGCAAGCAAATCGGTCGCGACCGCGACAAGCGCGCCCTTGGCGTGCAGCGCGTCGCACAATGACTTGTAATCGCGGATGCTGCCGAAGGTGTCGGGGTATTGCAGCAGCGCGCCGTAGCAATCGGCGTTCTCGGCATTCGCTTCATCATCGATGCGCAGTTCGATGCCCAGCGGTTCGGCGCGGGTCTTCAGCACCTCGATGGTCTGCGGATGCACGCGCTTCGACACGAAGAACACGTTGGACTTCGCTTTCGACGAACGCTTGGCCAGCGTCATCGCCTCGGCCGCTGCGGTCGCTTCGTCCAGCAGCGAGGCGTTGGCGATTTCCATACCGGTCAAGTCCGCGCACATGGTCTGGAAGTTGATCAGCGCTTCCATGCGGCCCTGCGAAATCTCGGCCTGGTACGGCGTGTACGCCGTGTACCACGCCGGGTTTTCGAGGATGTTGCGCAGGATGACGAGCGGCGTATGGGTGCCGGAATAGCCTTGGCCGATGAAACT